>NZ_CP104859.1:0-79524 GCF_025426275.1 Salmonella sp. 3C | reverse complement strand
GTCAGATCCAGGTGCAGGATACGGTTAATATGGTCAGCCACCATCAGCAGCAGCACCACGGTTTTGATGAGATCCCTCTGTCCAGGCGACCAGGCCAGCAGTCGCTGCAGCCGGGTATCCACCTGGGCTGCCCGCGAATCGTTACGTGTGGCGTTATCCATCGTCATCGTGGTTTATCTTCCCGTATCAGTCCCCGTCCGGGGTTCTCTCTTTCTGCAGGTCACGCACCATCTCCTGCTCCGTCTGCTGCAGCCGCTCCCGAACCCGGTTTTCCCGCGCCACTTCCCGGATGGTCTCCCGCTCCCGTACCGGTTCGCGCAGCACACTCTCCGGCAGCGGGGTTTCCCGTTCAGGCGGGGTCATTCTGTCCTGCTCCTGGCCGGCAATCTCTCTGACCGCCTGCGCGGTTTTCTCCTCCGGCAGGTCAGGTTTATCCTCAGCCATTTTACGGACAATCTCTGCGGCACGCTGCTCTGTTTCACGGCGGACTGCCTCTTCTGCCTGCCGCTGTGCCAGAATCTCTGCCGTGACCGGCTCCCCGTTGACCGCGCCGGGTTGCACACTGCTGTCAGGAATATCGCCCCACACCCTGCCGCCGGTAATGGCGCCGGGATTCCACGGACGCCCGTCACCGGCAATTCTCACCACCACGCCGCTGTCAGGGTTATCGCGGGCAATCCGGACGCCCTCCTGCATGTTATCAGCCAGCAGGCTTTCGCCGTTACGACTGCCCTGCAGGGCCACAAACTGCGCCTCTTCGCTGCCTTTCACCCGTCCTTCACCGCTGAAGCCCCGCAGCCCGGCACCGTCATCCGTTGTCAGTGGGTTCAGCCAGATACCGGCGGATTTACCGTTACGGTCAAACGCCGGCAGCGCCACATACGGCTGCGGATATTTGCGCCCCGGTGCAATAAAACGCGCCCGGCTGTCTCCCAGCGCCAGTCCGGCGTTTCGCAGCACGGCACGGCCGGCGGCCACGTCCCGCAGTTCCCGGGCGGTGCTGAACAGCCGCTCTGCATTCATGGCCTCCCGGTCTGCTTTCGGCTCCAGCACATCGTGGGCAGTACCTTTCTGTGCGGCTCTGTTGATGGCATCAGTCCAGCCCTGACGATCGTCGGTGTACACCTGCACATGCTGTTTCATACGCGACAGGGCCACATACGCCGACTCAAAACCGGCCATCTGTTTCCGGCCCCCTTCGGTTCCCTCCAGCGCAATGGCAAACGTCTCACTGGCCCCCTGCGCACCGTGGGCGGTGATGGCATACGCCAGGTCAATATGCTGCTCTGCCCTGTCCTGCCCGGGACGCACCACGCGGGTCTGTTTCCCGTCTGACAGCGTGACACCGTCACCGGAAACCGCGGTCACCGGCCAGACGCTGTTGGCCACATACCCGCGTTCCCTGTCACTCTTCGTGAAACGCATCCGGTCACCGGCCCCCACCCGGATAGTTTCCGGATTGTACAGTGTGACGCCCTCTGCCGCTGCTTCCCGAGGGGAAATCAGGCGCGTGTTGCCGTCGGCATCCTGCAGGGTTATCAGCCCGTCCTCCTTACTGATACCGGCAATCCGGTGATACACTTTATCCACCAGGGCAAGCGCGCACTGATGATTCTCCCAGGTGGACAGACGGCGCAGCTCCCCGTCACGGATATTCGCGGTGGTCAGTACAGGGACAGTGACCTGCTGCTCACCCGGTTTCGCCAGTGCATCCTGAATCATGCTGTTCAGCACCCGACGATCCTCATTCAGATGCGTGACAATCAGCGTCTGCTCCCGGGCGTCCGGCGTTCTGCCGGTATAGTCGCGGACAATGGCCTCATACAGCGTCACGGGCACATCCGGAAAGGCTTCGCCCTTTTTCTCCGCCTCCTGTGCGGCTTTCACCAGTTCCCGCTCCTGCAGACGGCTGAACTCCGTCACCGAGTTTTCCGGCACCCATGCCCCCTTCAGGCGGGGAACCTGAACCGGCTTCACGTTTTCAAGCCCGGACAGTGCCTTATTCACATCCCGGTTAATCAGGCTGTACACGGCGTCCCGCAGTTCCGGTGTCTGGCGCACAATCTCTTTCATGATGGCCACATCGGCGGCACTGCGTGTCTGCTGCAGACGGAAAGGCTGACCGGGTGCGATGGCCTGCAGCTGGTCCGTGTCACCACTAGCCACGGCACGACCACCACCGGCCGCAATCAGGGCGTATGCCCGCGCCATATCGGTGTTGCCCACCATCGAACTCTCATCAAGGAGGAACAGCGTGTTGCTGAAATCCGGTGTTTCACCGCTGCGCTGCTGCAGCTGCGTGTCATGCAGAAAGGACGCCAGCGTCTGTGCTTCCACGCCGGCACTGCGCATCTCCCCGACCGCCCTGTGGGTCGGCCCCAGCCCCACGACGCGGGGACGCTCACTCCCAGGCAGTAGGTTCACGGCAGACATCACCGCCCGGAACTGGGTGGTCTTGCCCACCCCGGCGTAGCCCTGTACCACGGTGAAACGGTCTTTCGTTTCGAGTATCATACGGGTGGCGGCACGCTGTCCGGATGTCAGAGTCTCCATGAGTTCGCCGGATACCCTCTCCATCAGTGGCGTGACCGCCTCCTTTCCCTCAAGGATATGATGCAGAATACTCTTTTCAGCGTCATACGATGCACGGGAAATCAGCAGGTCTGTACCATAACCTTTTGCCACATCCACATGCAGTAAATCGCCCCGTTTTATCTGCGCATCAATTTCCCGTCCCAGTTCAGCAAAACCGGTTCCCTCTGCAGCAAACGACTTCGCCTCCGTCAGCAGCTCCACCTGACTGAATGCCAGGTTTTTACTTTCCACCACCGGAAGGGCAAGGTGAATGGCCTGCTGTGCCGGCGTGTGAAGCCCGGCTTTCTGGCGGCTGATGGCGGTTTCCAGCGATACCTCACCGGCACGCGCCTTTATCTGCTCAGAAACGACCGTAAAAGACGGGTGACGGGAGAGTTTTTCAGCAGTGCGGGTCTCATCCAGTGAGGAATACAGCCGGACATCCCGGCCGCTGCGGGCCAGACCGTTCAGGGTGGCGTTGTCCATCGCCATCTGTGTGACGGAAACAAAAACTTTCGCACTGTCACTGACGGAATGCCCGGGTGTTTCCACCCAGCCGTTTTCCAGCTTCAGCGCCGTGAACGGGGAATCCCCCACAGGCAGGGAAGCCGGCTCAGCCCGTCCCGGAACGATGACCGTCATCATGCCATCGTTCACCGCTGATACCTGCAGCCGGTCGCCGCCGGAGACGCGAAGCCCGGGAATTTTTCCCGTCACCATAAGACGCTCGCCGTCTGCCACCGGTATCTTCTCCGGCCGGAAGAGTGACCAGCTGCTGTCCAGGGCTGAAATCCGCACCATCTGCGTCTCTCCCTGCGCATCCCGCAGGGTCAGACTGTGACTTTGTGCGGTCACCCGGTCAATCACATACCGGTCATGGGACCGTTTCTCCGGGTTCCACTGCTCCATCACCATCCCTTCACGGTACATGTCGCGCAGGTAACGGTTCCGGCTGTCCAGCCAGACCGGTGACAGCGCGGTCATCATGGTGTCCTGCTGCCCGAGTACCCCCTGCGTCTTCAGCTCACTGCGTATCATCCCCGCCAGTATGGCCTGCTCACGCACGCCGCTGACCTGCGCCACGCTCTCTTCCCCGGCTTTCACCGCGGCCACAAAATCCCCGGCCAGCCGGGCATAGCGGACATTCCGGTCCGGCTCGCTGATAACGGTCGCCGGGGTCTGCTGCCCGCCCTGCCAGCGGTAACTGTTCACGCCGGCCTCCTTCATGGCCATCAGCGCGCTGCCGGTACCGGTGCGCTGACCGCTGTCGGTAATGAGCACCTGGATGTTATGACGCGCCGCGCCATCCAGCAGGGTCAGAGTCTCCTTCAGGGACAGCTTTTCGCCCTGGTCGACAATAACGGTACTGCCCGGGGAAAATGACATGCCCTCCTGCAACTGACGACGCCCGGTTATCAGCTCACCGGACAGACGTTCATCCTGCTTCAGGTTCGTCTGCGAACGGCGGTCGGCGGCAATAATCTGCACCTCACGCCCCTGCTCCCGGGCCATCATCGTCAGCTCCGCCACCCGCTCCCGCTGACCGGCAGCACTGCCCTGACCACTGATAATGGCCAGTGACGGGCGATCCTGAGCCAAGACACTCACCGCGTCGCTGTAACTTCCCGTGCGGGGCACGCTCTTCTCCGGATGGACGGTCACCCGGTTCTGCTTCATGATATCGCTGCTGAGTGCCCGGACAGACAGCTCATCGAGCACATGAATACCGGAGGTGAACAGTCCTTTCTCCCGGTCGAGGGGGATAAGCCGCTCGCGGCTGATGGCCTCATCAATCCCGGCCCGGGCTTTCTCAATCACGCCGGCTTCCGGCGGCAGCATGCCAACCGTTCTGGCCAGCACGTCGGTATGCCTTTCCTGTCGATCTACTTTCTGGTGCATTTTGGGTATAGTGGTGTAACCTTATGTGAACCGGTTCTGTAATATGACTTCAAATGTACCAACAAGCTTTGTCCGCGCTTATCTGAGAGCTTCAACAGCAGAACAGGATGCTTCGCGTGCCCTGGAAACTATCGAGGCTTTTGCCAGGGAAAGAGGCCTGATCATTTGCAGCTACTATATTGAGAATGAATCCGGCACCCGTCTTGAGCGCCCGGAACTTTTTCGTCTTCTGAGAGATTGCCAACAAAATGACATTTTGCTTATCGAGGATGTGGACAGACTTTCCCGCCTGTCAGGGGAAGACTGGAATACGTTGAAGAAAATGATCCGGCAGAAAGACATCCGGGTTATGGCGGTGAATGTGCCGACGACATGGATTAATTCTGGTATGAGTGAGTTTGACAGCCGGTTGTTTGCAGCCATTAACGATATGCTGCTGGATATGCTGGCCGCAGTTGCCAGAAGGGACTATGAACAACGTCGGGAACGCCAGAAACAAGGGATAGAGAAAGCAAGGAAAGACGGCAAATATAAAGGGCGTAAACCTAATCAAGCCAGACATGATGCAATTATCAGGTTGATAGAAAGCGGTAGCTCCTGGACACAGGTACAGAAAGTGCTAGGGTGCAGCCGTGGCACAATCAGTAATGCGCTAAAACGTAAAACCGGGCAGAAATCCAGTAAGTAGAGGAGTAGGGGGCAATATACCTGCAAGGCAGGATATTAACTCAGGAGATTGGGTGTGTGGTGTTTAGTCAATGCATTTGAAGGGGTCTGACGCTCAGTGGAACGAAAACTCACGTTAAGCAACGTTTTCTGCCTCTGACGCCTCTTTTAATGGTCTCAGATGACCTTTGGTCACCAGTTCTGCCAGCGTGAAGGAATAATGGCCGAGCATATTGATATGTCCGTGGCAAAGCGGGGAGAGGCGTGCGATATCTTCATCATTCAGTGTTTCACCCTGCGCCCGGAGATGATCCAGAGCTGCCTGCATATAAATAGTGTTCCATAACACGACGGCGTTAGTGACCAGCCCCAGAGCTCCCAACTGATCTTCCTGACCGTCGGTATATCGTTTTCTTATCTCACCTTTTTGACCGTGACAGATGGCTCTGGCAACTGCATGACGGCTTTCTCCCCGATTAAGCTGGGTCAGAATGCGCCGGCGGTAATCTTCATCATCAATATAATTAAGCAGATACAGCGTTTTGTTGATGCGCCCCACTTCAATGATTGCCTGAGTCAGTCCGGAGGGACGTTCACTTTTCAGCAATGAACGGACCAGCACTGAGGCCTGTACTTTGCCCAGCTTCAGGGAGCCTGCGGTCCGGATCATTTCGTCCCACTGAAGGACTATTTTTCGGGGATCTGATTGCCCTCTGGCAATATCATTCAGCACGCCATAGTCGGCATCATGGTCCATTCGCCAGAAAACCGAAGCACCGGCATCAGCCAGGCGTGGAGAAAACTGGTATCCCAGCAGCCAGAAAAGGCCAAAGACAAGATCGCTGGCACCTGCCGTATCGGTCATAATTTCGGTTGGATTCAGCCCGGTCTCCTGTTCCAGAAGGCCTTCCAGCACAAAGATAGAGTCCCTCAGCGTCCCCGGTATAACGATGCCATGAAAGCCGGAATACTGATCGGACACAAAGTTGTACCAGGTGATCCCTCTGTTATTACCAAAGTATTTGCGGTTCGGTCCGGCATTGATTGTTCTGACTGGCGTAACAAAGCGCATTCCATCTGCAGATGCCACTTCTCCTCCACCCCATATCTGTGCCAGTGGCAGCGTTGCCTGAAAATCAACCAGTCTGGCATTAGCGCTGGTGATAGTTTCAGCCCGCAGATAGTTCGCTTTTGTCCAGTTCAGCCGGTGTCGGGTCAGTGCAGGAACATTTGATCTGATCAGTGGTTCCAGACCGATATTGCAGGCTTCAGCCATCAGCACGGCGCTGATGCTGACGGGCAGATCATCAACTCTGGCACTGGCTTCACTGGCATGGAAAAACTCATCAGCAAATCCGGTATGGGCGTTAATTTCGAGCAGCAACTCCGTTAAATCCACCGGAGGGAGCAGATCACTGATCATTTTGCTCAGTCGTTTCAGACTGTCCGGCTCATCAAGACTGGCGAGGGGAGAAATTGTCAACCGGGGCTTCGGGCCAGAAACATCGAGTTCGACAGCCTCATTTTCGCCAAGACGTGCAGCAACCTGTCTGTAACGACTATCAAGCTGATGGCCCAGAGATTTTATTGCTTCCTGCGGGTCTGTCGGGTGCCCCAAAGAACGATAAACCTTAATCCGATTTGCCTGCCAGTCAGCACCCTGTAGTAATCTTGCACGAGGATCTCCCCACCGGTTACTGCCGGTAACGTAGACATCCCTCCGTCTCAGACTATCCTGCAGTTTACTGAGAAAGCAGAGCGTGTATCCCCTTCGGGTGATATGTTTTTCCTTGTTAATCACCAGCCGTTTCCATGACTGACTGATGATTTCCGTTGGTGCGTCGTCAAAAAACTGCCGCCGTGAGCTGAACTCCCGGCTGAGGTAGTCACAGGCATTCAGAGTGGTAACCCCGGCAGGTGCGGATGAAAATTTAACGGTATTCAGCAGATGGGGCAGGAAACGACGAACGCGCCCGTACTGCTCCACCATTTCGTCATGAAAATTATCGTCTGAGGGCCGGGCAATTTCACGGACAAGCGTGATGATTTCAGCCAGCTTTTGCCTAGGGATGTAGCTGAACACCTCAGCACGAATCGATTCGTCCGGTGTTTCTTCTTTCAGCAAGTACGAACATGCGCTGGCGAGCGCCAATGCAGATTTATCCAGATCCTTCAGCGAGCGGAGCCGTTTTTTCTGCCCAATCTTTCTGGCGTCACGGATGATAACGGCCAGCATGGCGTCCAGAACGTCCAGTGCATCATCCAGCGCCAGCGTTTCCCATGCAAGGACAAAGGCAACCAGAACCGCCATCCTTTTCTGCGGTGACATCCTGGCAATATTGAACACCGAAGTCATACCAGCATAACGTGCGAGATTTTTCAGGCGCACAGCCGGGAGTGTACTCAGGTTTTCAGCATGCAGGCCAAAATCGTTCAGAGTTTTCCAGCGTTCAATTGCTTCATTAAACGCCGGACCACTGATGGTCACAGGGCCTTTTTTCAGTGATTCCAGTAAAGACAGGCGGCTGCAATCAGTTGGCCCCAGCAGCATCTCCAGCTGTGAACGCTGTTCGGCTGACGGTATCAGTGCCAGTTTGTTCCACAGGCGCAACGTCGCCTTTTCCCTTACCTCTGAAATCAACCGGGTCAGCGTGGTGGCTCCGGGGAGAATAATACGATGTTGCATAAGCCACCCTGTCGCCAGGTCGAAAAGCAGGCCAGGACGTTCGTTGCTTATCCAGCTCCGGGTATATAAAAGACGGGTAAGGCGAAATGTCCAGGGCCAGGCAAATTCACGATACTGATAGTGCTGACGTATCAGCGCTGCATGCTCACGGCGGGTATTTTCCCTCTGACCGTATTCTGCAAGAACGGTGATATCACGAATCCCGAGCTGTCTGGCGGTAAAATGCCGGACGCCGGAAGGAATATGATTCATGTCAGTAAGAAAAGTGCCCAGAAAACGCACACACCCGATTTGCAGGGCAATACCAAGTCGATTGTGATCACCCCGGCTTTTCCCGATAAATTCTTTATCCGCTTCATCAAGATGAAAATAACGCGCCAGCTGAAGTTCATCGGGTTCGCCAGTGAACCTGCCATAACTCTCAACCTGCTCAGTGGTCAAAAAATCAACGGGCATATCGGCCTCCCTGCCTGACGGCTTTTTTAACACAACTGCAACCGTTCGAAATATTATAAATTATCAGACATAGTAAAACGGCTTCGTTTGAGTGTCCATTAAATCGTCATTTTGGCATAATAGACACATCGTGTCTGATATTCGATTTAAGGTACATTTTTATGCGAATTTTTGGTTATGCGCGGGTCTCAACCAGCCAGCAGTCCCTCGATATTCAGATCAGAGCGCTCAAAGATGCAGGGGTAAAAGCTAACCGCATCTTTACCGACAAGGCATCCGGCAGTTCAACAGATCGGGAAGGGCTGGATTTGCTGAGGATGAAGGTGGAGGAAGGTGATGTCATTCTGGTGAAGAAGCTCGACCGTCTTGGCCGCGACACCGCCGACATGATCCAACTGATAAAAGAGTTTGATGCTCAGGGTGTAGCGGTTCGGTTTATTGACGACGGGATCAGTACCGACGGTGATATGGGGCAAATGGTGGTCACCATCCTGTCGGCTGTGGCACAGGCTGAACGCCGGAGGATCCTAGAGCGCACGAATGAGGGCCGACAGGAAGCAAAGCTGAAAGGAATCAAATTTGGCCGCAGGCGTACCGTGGACAGGAACGTCGTGCTGACGCTTCATCAGAAGGGCACTGGTGCAACGGAAATTGCTCATCAGCTCAGTATTGCCCGCTCCACGGTTTATAAAATTCTTGAAGACGAAAGGGCCTCGTGATACGCCTATTTTTATAGGTTAATGTCATGATAATAATGGTTTCTTAGACGTCAGGTGGCACTTTTCGGGGAAATGTGCGCGGAACCCCTATTTGTTTATTTTTCTAAATACATTCAAATATGTATCCGCTCATGAGACAATAACCCTGATAAATGCTTCAATAATATTGAAAAAGGAAGAGTATGAGTATTCAACATTTCCGTGTCGCCCTTATTCCCTTTTTTGCGGCATTTTGCCTTCCTGTTTTTGCTCACCCAGAAACGCTGGTGAAAGTAAAAGATGCTGAAGATCAGTTGGGTGCACGAGTGGGTTACATCGAACTGGATCTCAACAGCGGTAAGATCCTTGAGAGTTTTCGCCCCGAAGAACGTTTTCCAATGATGAGCACTTTTAAAGTTCTGCTATGTGGCGCGGTATTATCCCGTGTTGACGCCGGGCAAGAGCAACTCGGTCGCCGCATACACTATTCTCAGAATGACTTGGTTGAGTACTCACCAGTCACAGAAAAGCATCTTACGGATGGCATGACAGTAAGAGAATTATGCAGTGCTGCCATAACCATGAGTGATAACACTGCGGCCAACTTACTTCTGACAACGATCGGAGGACCGAAGGAGCTAACCGCTTTTTTGCACAACATGGGGGATCATGTAACTCGCCTTGATCGTTGGGAACCGGAGCTGAATGAAGCCATACCAAACGACGAGCGTGACACCACGATGCCTGCAGCAATGGCAACAACGTTGCGCAAACTATTAACTGGCGAACTACTTACTCTAGCTTCCCGGCAACAATTAATAGACTGGATGGAGGCGGATAAAGTTGCAGGACCACTTCTGCGCTCGGCCCTTCCGGCTGGCTGGTTTATTGCTGATAAATCTGGAGCCGGTGAGCGTGGGTCTCGCGGTATCATTGCAGCACTGGGGCCAGATGGTAAGCCCTCCCGTATCGTAGTTATCTACACGACGGGGAGTCAGGCAACTATGGATGAACGAAATAGACAGATCGCTGAGATAGGTGCCTCACTGATTAAGCATTGGTAACTGTCAGACCAAGTTTACTCATATATACTTTAGATTGATTTAAAACTTCATTTTTAATTTAAAAGGATCTAGGTGAAGATCCTTTTTGATAATCTCATGACCAAAATCCCTTAACGTGAGTTTTCGTTCCACTGAGCGTCAGACCCCTTGAATATTGTAACTAAAATATGTTTTTATTAAAGGCCGGAGGTGGTTAGCCCCCGGCCTTAGTTACGTTTCCGCTGTCATCAGTCGATGAACTGGCGAATCAGTTCCAGAATTGCAATCAGCGCGTTTGCAACGGCGACCACAGCCCTGAGAACGATGATTAACAAATTAATCATCCGTTTCTCCAGTAAAACTGGAGGAAATCACCGTTGCTTACTCATACACTGCCTGTCACAACGGCTCTCTCGCATTGTTAGGTGTAGAGTGACCTCCTCCTGCCAGAGCACCGAATACAGCACCACCTGTTTATCCAGCCAGGACTTTAAAATCGTTCATACCCGCAGATACGGGAAGAGCAGGATTGCAAGTCAACTACATGACTAACTGACTGATTATACGCTACACAAAACACCCGTTACACCACTAAATGTGGTTCCTTAACCACATTTAGTTGCTTTACAGCACCATAGTGAATAAAATGTAAACGTTAGGTGTAGAGTAACCTTCTCCGGTCAGAGCCACCAACTCAAGGCTGGAAAACACAAAAAAGCCCGATTACCAGTCGGGTTTTTTTGTGCCTGTTGTTCAGTTGTACTTCCGTTTTTCCCCTTCATTTGAGGGATTTTTCTTTCATTTTTTGTTGCGGCCAATACAGCTGATCGCGTTGGCCAACAGAACGATGCCGTTACCGGCATTATCATGAATCCCGTTTTTTCAGTAAGTTGCAGCATACAAAGTAATTAAAAAAACGTCATTTCTTGTTGATGTATGCAGTAGCGGTGG
This sequence comes from Salmonella sp. 3C, assembly GCF_025426275.1. NCBI lineage: Bacteria > Pseudomonadati > Pseudomonadota > Gammaproteobacteria > Enterobacterales > Enterobacteriaceae > Salmonella > Salmonella sp. 3C. The sequence continues at coordinate 68,551 of NZ_CP104859.1, read as the reverse complement.
TGCGCTACGTGAAATCTGAGATTTTGTCAAAGGAATTACACACGAGATTTCACAAAGAAGAGGTTTATCGCGTAGCTTTAGCATTGTTAGGACGCTTTTTTAGCCTGTTTTGAACAGAACTATCTATAGTAATAGGACGCACTCCCACGCTATATGCCGTTTAACTCCAAGGAATGGCAATATGATAAAATACGCTTTCTCATAAATGAGGACTTCTAATGACAATTACGGCCTACTCCAAAACGTTCAAGCGTGAACTTGATGCCAGGCAGTTGAAAAATCTTTTTGATGAAAATAATGCCGATTCAGCGCTGAGTTTCCGGGATTTTGTGAAAGCAGATATTGAATGCCCAGCCTGCAATGTTTCTGGCGGTCATTATGTTGCAGAAGCTAAATCGCAGTCGAAAGGCAATGTTGTAAAGCAGGCTCATTTTGCATTTCGCGACAGCCAAGGAAAAGATACTCATCTTCCTTTCTGTGATTTTTACACTGGTTCAGACAAGCTAAATGTCGTTTCTAACGACGGGCGTGTTGATTTCATGCGTTCTGGCTCTGAAGCCACGCAACTGATCGGCTTAATGGTCTGTGCCGGGATTGAAGCCAATATATTCACTCAGCAAGACATTCGGAACATGCGACAATGGTTCCTAGACTTGCGTGAGCAAGGTTCGTTTATCTTCAATCTGAATCCACATATCGTACAGATTGCCAGAGCTTCTCTGATAAGAAACAAAAGAAATAGAGATCAATACATTGTTGATATCAGTGAAACCAAGAATAGTTGGTTTGATATTGATAATGAAGTCTACCAGTCGCTTTACTTCAAGTTTCCCGAGTTGGCTTTGGATCATCGGGATAATCCCGAACTATGGGGGATAAGGCTTAAAGGGGTTGTCACTAAAGCTAAAAGCATTATTGTGAAGGACTCGGGTACATCCACATTTGATAGGTCAATCCTTTCTGAAAAATATCAGTTGGCAACACAAATTGCATCACTGGTTAGAAGTACTCATCCACGGCTACGCGTACTGTTAGGATACACAACCAACGCTCTGAGGAGTAGCAATCCACTGATGGCATTTGCAGCGCTTCTGCTGTTTGTATCTGATTGGGATGTTACAGTCGCTGAAAAGAAGATTAAAGCGATATTGGCCGTAGAAACAGTGACTGACATTACCGCTGGTAATGTGGTTGGCATGAACCCTTTTATCCATTATAGCGCGTGGATCTTGGTTAAAGCCCTGCATGAACTACAATCTGAGCTGGGGTACGAAGTTGATTTTGACGCTGAGTTTAACTTCGAAAAAGAAAGACTGATGAAACTATATTTTCCTAGTGAGCCATAAACGTTTCTGAGTTAAATGAAGATACAGAGACTTCGTAAGAACATTAAAGAAGCATATCTGTCCAGTTTCAAACTTTCAATAGCTTCAGGGTTAAAAGTCTCTAACAGACTTTTTAAATTGCCGAATGTTAATAACTCAATTGACACCCAACCAGGAGGCTATCCACGATGAAACGGACAGTATTCATTAAAATACTTTTCTTTATAATGTTTTGCGAACTCTTCTTTTGATTTTCTGAATGATGCGCTCACATTAGAAACAGTTTTGATATGATTATCACTATTGTTAAATAGTGAGAAATCCAGATACCAGAAAGAATTTTTATTTATTCCAGTAACCCAATAATCAAAAGAACTACGCACGGCAATTTCGATTTTTTGGATCAGCTTAAACACCAACAGTCGTAAATCCTGATCAAACAGATATAGATTATGCGCTTTATCAAAAGTTGCATCCGGATAATATCTGCGAGTAGTTTCATCACGAAAGGGAATCAGATAGGCTTTAAATCGATAGTAGCTACATCTCTCAAGCACTTTCCGAGCATTATCAACATCATTGATAATTAAACCATCCCGTTGCAGCTTCTGACACAAGTCGGTACTTGACTGGTAAGGTTTTTTGTATGGAATGAGATCTGACAATTCAACACCCCTATCAAAAAGTCAAAAAAAAAGCCTCCACTCTTACGACATAAAGTCTGGAGGAAGCTGTTGTTGCTATGAATAGTACACTATTCATTATGTTTTTTTAACAAAAAGTGCCATTTGTAACGAATAACTAGGAGATAATTCACAATCATCATCGAGCTGGTTACGGCAGTATTAGAACTAATCAACTGGCTCCTTTAAGGATTTCGGTCTGGAAAACCAGTAAAATCGTATGTTTCTAGCAGTCCATCGGGGCGGCTTTTTTGTGAGCGAAGAATAGAATAGCTGTTCTGTTCAGCTTTGAGGTGTACCACTGAGCTGTATCCTTCAGGACACAGGGAAAAATCTTACTTCAGTTCGTACTGTAATTCTCTCTCGGTCACTAGGGGGGCTTCAGTACAGCGAAGATGATATTTTTCAATGATCTCTTTGGCTGACAGTGAGGGGGCTATTCTACTGAGCCTACCGCTGACCACGTTGTTCATGCCGGACATACACTGTTCGGCACTTTTAAAGGTAAGTAGCGCCTAGGGCCTACATACGTTCTGGCCTTCCTGACTGGTAAGGCACAATGAACCGACCAAAACGAACATTGAAATCATGACTGAATCTCCTTATTTTTAATAACGCCCTCCAGAAAAAGGAGGGCTGTAGAATCACTTCTCGATGAGAAACTCATCAAGGGAGCGACCTCCTGCCAGTGCTTCAGCAATCGGTTTTGGCGCACGCCCACGACCAGACCAGTATTTCGTTTCACCATTTTCTTCAAATTGATACTTGGGTGGCGCTTTTGGTAACGTTTTTTTACGTGATTTTGGTGCTTCTTCGGACAGACCAAGCAGTTCTTCCGGTGAGAAACCCTCTCCGGCGATTAACTGAAGCAGTTCCTGACGTTTCCGTTCACGCTCTGCTCGTTCAACCGCTTCACGTTCAGCATCTTCACGACGTTCTTCAATAACAACGTTGAGCTTTTCCTGCATTTCGAGCAACTGCTCAAAATCAATCTCACGGGCAAACACACGCAATGAACGAATATTCATCATAGTCCGGCTGATAATGCCGTATTCATCTTCTTTAGTCAGTTCGCTCATAATTAATCCTCTTGTTTAGTGGACGTACTTCCAGACGCCGGAAGGAACCTTATCATAAAGTTTATTCATAACCAGTTCTGCGCGGCGATGGTCTGCGGCAGAATAAAATGCCTCTGATTCTGATAAAGGCAGCTTGTAACGGTTAATCTCAATAACTTTTTCAAGAGTATCTCTTGATGTACATTTTCTTAACTGAAAAAGCCATTCCTGCTTTGTTTTCACTTCTTAGCCCTTGCCGGAAAACCCAGCTTCCCTGTTTTCTTATCCTCAAGGACAAGAACTGTATCATACGTTCCACCACTTTTCTTTTTAAATCCCTTAATCAAATCGGTTTTCCCTGATTTAACCAGTTTTTCGGCCTGTGCCTGGGTGATTTTCTTACCAGAAAACTCACTCCAGATTTTAAATTCACATCCGGTACAGAAATAACCTTTCGGCCTGATAACAATATGTTTACCACAGGAAGGGCAGGGAGAGTCCAGGCGTTGAAACTGCCCTGCTGGCGCAGCGGGTTCAATCTTCATCTCGCCCAGGTCAACATCAGAAATCATGCCTGTCAGTTCACCGTACAGATCATTAATAAACTGTTCAACCGTCAGGTCGCCATTTTCTATGGCAGCCTGCTTTTCAGACCATAATGCTGTCATATCAGGATTAACCGCTATACCAGGCAGGGCATCAATAAGCGCATATCCGGTATCAGTAGGAATAAGTTTCCCTTTTTCCAGCGTGATATAGTTTCTTTTCTTCAACGTTTCCAGAATCGCTGCACGGGTAGCTGGCGTACCAATGCCGCCATGTTCATCTTTTTTGTCTTTATCTTTATCCTTCAACAATTTTTTAATCGTTGGGTCAGTGACAAAATCCGCGACACGAACAAGCGCAGCAAGCAAGGAGGCTTCAGTAAATAATGGCGGCGGTGTCGTTTTCTTCTTATTAACTACAACTTCTTTTGTCGTCAGTGTTTCTCCTGTGCGAATTTTACAGAGCAGTTCAAAAGCGGAATCATCGTTATCTTCTGATTCACCTTCGTCTGTGGTTTCCGCACCAAGAAATGCCTCAAATCCGCTGTCAGTTGTTTTTCTGGCACGAGCATAGAACGACTCATCACCACACTGAATGGCAACCGATACTTCCTGGTATGCTTTTTCAGGCATGAACTGAACAAGATAGTGTTGTGCGATCGCAAGGTAAACATTGCGCTCGTCGGTGCTGAGTGCGTTAACATCAGGCACACTGGCAGTCGGGATTATCGCAGTATGCGCAGTCACCTTTGTACTGTTAAACGCCTTGCTTTTACGTGCGGAATCAATATCCAGCGACTGAGGAAATACTGATTTCAGGGCATCGATAACCTGTGGCGCTTCGCTGAATTGTTCATCAGAAAGATATGAGCAATCAGAGCGGTTATAAGTGATCGCTTTGTATTTTTCGCGTAGTTGTTGCGTAACATCCAGCGTTTTTTGCGCTGTCATTTTGAACTTTTTGTTCATGTATTGCTGGAGCCTGACCAGGTTAAATGGCAACGGTGCAGCAGTTTTTTTATCATCAGTTGCTGCTGCTTCAACTGTAGCCGGTTTTCCTGCAAGGGATGCTGCCGTTCCGTCTGCCCACGCCTTATCAAGTAATTTACGGTCGGTCAGCGGAGCAAATTCACCTGGTTTCCAGTTCGCCCTGAGAACATCAGCACCACGCTGAAAAACTCCGGTCATGGTGTAGTAAAAACTGGATTTATGGTTCTGGTTAGCACGGGTACGATTCACAATCAGGCCAAGAACGGGTGTCTGGACGCGCCCGACAGACAGAACGCCCTGATATCCTCTGGCTTTTGCAGGAATGGTGTAAGCACGCGTCATGGAGAAGCCATAGACGGCATCGGCAACTGAACGCGCCAGCGCCTTAAGGTAAAGCCCTTTGAAATCACGATTATCTTTAAGATTTGCCAGTGCCTTTTTCACTGCCGGAAGCGTGTTGTCGTTTATCAGAACGCGCTTCACGGGTTTTGTGTTTCCTGCATATTCCAAGACTTCATCAACAAGTAGCTGTCCCTCATCATCAGGATCGCCAGCGTGAACAATTTCAGTCACGTCTCCACGTCTGATAAGTTCGAGAATCGTTTTAACCTGTTTTGCTGCACTTTCAACAGGCTGATACTTCACGGGATAAAGACGTAAAGGAAGCGTTTCAACCTTCCAGGCTTTGTATTCAGGATTATAGTTTTCCGGCGGTTGTGATTCGATAATATGACCAAAACAGTTCGTCACAATGGCGTTATCACTTTCAAACCAGCCATCATGGCGGGTAAAATTGCCACCAAGTGCCTTAACAATATCATTTGCTACTGCGGGTTTTTCTGCGATAAAAAGTCTCATTTTGTTATCCTTTACATTGAATTAATCTTTTTGCACAACGGATAGCACGTTCTTCTGATATTACCTGTTGCCAGTTATCTTCACTTACTGGATGTCTGAATCTGCGTTCACAGCCATTAAAAGCAAAAATCCCCTCACGGTTAAGTATATTCGTTGCGATATCCTGGTCTTTAATTCTCAAAAAGGCTGTTACGGCAAAACCAGAATACGAAGCAATTTTTGAAATGATGCATTCATCAGCTTTTATTAACGCTGCAAAAGGAACTATCTTCTGATGACCACACGAAATTAAAGGGAGGGTGTGAATATCATAATAAGCTATTGAATGACAATCCATGCGGGTATCATCAATAGCTGCCAGCCAGAATCCTGTCTGATCTTTTATTTTTCTGCTAATATCTAAATCTGAAACATCAGGGTTTAATAAATATCCACCATAACAGACATGGAAGGGGTGAACAAATTCATCAATATCAGGAAGTTCTTTTACCTGATTTTCTTTCCAGTCCTTCAGGACACCAAATTCAAGAGCATCCAGCAAAAACTTTCGTTCCATCCCATCAAATAATGCATATTGCATGTGTTAATCCTCCAGGTAACTTAAATAGTCAGGTTGCGCCCCGTTCTTCTTATAAAGTTCTTCCCTTTCTTCTATATCTTCATCTGCTTCCTGCACGCTCAGATCAAGGGTTCCTTTCAAAAAGGCACGAGCATTTTTTATTACATCCACTTATGCACTACCAGCAGATAAGCACAATAAAATAGCTATAATAGATTTGGTTACTTTCATTTCTAACCTCAGTGATTGTAACTAATCATCACATTTCGTTGGCGCGAAATGTGATACTTGCAGTACCCTGATACCCGTTGGCGCGGGTATCAGGTTTTAATTAACCTCTGACACGACCAAACTTACTCATGATTTTCGATATAGCCGCTGGATCAGCCGTTGAACACTGATTCAGAAATGCTTTACGGGCATCAAAAATTTTACTCCAGCGAATGCTTCCTTTTTTCTTTTTCAGAATATTAAAAAAATCCTTTTCAGCACTTCTGCACTCACTCCCTCCACCTTGCCCGACTGCTTTTCCATATAAGCAAAGTACCGAAGCGCAAGGGTCAGATGCATACGCAGGTGCTGTCAGCCAGGACACAGTAAAAATTACGATTAGACTTTTGCATATCTTTTTCATGGTAACCTCTGAACATTTATTCTTGACAGATAAATTTCAACATAGTCACTATTCAACCATCTTTTTAGTGGCTGATATTCAATAACACCTGTTGCACCATTTTTTCTTAGCCAGCATTTCGCAGACCAGTAACTATCAAAAGAAGATGTCCTTACAACTATTTTTTCAGAGTGGGCAACGGCATAAAAAACAGAATCATCGTAAAGACGATTTTCTGGTTTAAAACTAGGTAACACATTACTCCATGAGGAATTTATATTATCTGATTTAATAACGTTGGATGTTGGTGTCCAGTTCATTATTTGTGTATTCATAACTTCAGGCCGTTTTTCCCATTCAACCTGTGGCGGTTCAGGTGGAGAGGAACAGGCTGTGAGGAAAAGAATACTGATCATAAGTATTTTTTTCATAGCAAAACCTCAGACTCCAGCTCTCCTACGGAGAGCATTTTTTCTTTTGACGGATATTTAAGCCCTTTCACACCAAATATTTTTTCCGTCTTATTTAGTTCCATCGTCAATGATGCCAGTTTGGGACTCACCTTCATTAATCTGTCCATAAAATACGGATCAAGGTAATAAAGTGCCTTTTCTGCTTTAACAGGGTTCTCTCCCTTCAGGATGATAAACTCTTCTTTAAAGTCCAGCGTTCCCAGCTCCTGTGGAAGCACCAGAGCTCTTCGGGCTTCACTTTCTGATTCGCCCTGTGATGTTGAGCGTCCCCGGCTCTTGCTTGTGCTCTTTGAGGTAGTAGTAATATACCCAAGTTTTTCTGATATCTTCGCGGCATCGTCCTCTTCGCTGACAGCATAGATAATACGGCATGGATGAGCACTCATCAGCGTTTTGGCTCCCTCAATACCATAGATTTCATTTAGCTGACTGATATTCTGATAAATTGTCAGAAGCTTAAGTTTAAAACCTGCAATATACCCTGACCCCTTTTTAATAATTGGCATATAACCAATCGAAGGGAACTCATCAAGAAACATCAGACAGTCATGTTTCAGGGTGGGATCAAAATCAGGATTTTCACGCAATGTCACTTCAACAACGAAGTTGAAAAACAGGTTCAGAAAATCGTAAGCCAGTGATATATCTTCCGCATTAACACCGACATAAACAGTGATATCTTCCCGTCGCAACTGACGGAGATCGAAATCATTACCATCAGTACATTTACGAACGGTTGGGAGATAAAACAGGCTCATTTTCTTACGGAAAGAACCATCAATGCTTGAACGCTGTTCATCTTCCGTTTCGTGATATTCCCTGATTTTGGTCAGGGCATCGCGCAAATGATACAACGCGTTTTCATCAAGCCCGTTTGTTCCCTCCAGTTCTTCCCGCTTACTGAGTATCAGTTCCCGGTCAATATTGCTGTACAAGTCGACGACAGAACCGATTGAGAAAACGGGTTTAAGCCCGAACTCATTAAGCCAGGGCGGCTCATAGTTAATAAAGAAATGAAGCAACTTAGCCAGTCCTGTCCAGTATTGACCCGCAAGATTATTAAAGTACGCTTCTGCCCCTGTCATGCCATAAGACGGAAACAGAATTTCAATCAGTTTAAGCAGATCCTTAGCCCCACTCTCCGCTTTTAAATCAATATAGAAAAGGGGATTAAACTGGTGTGTTTTACTGTTGAAAGGGTCGAGCAGATAAACTTTATTACCCAGCAGTATTTCACGCACCTTACTGGTGATTTTCCACAATTCCTGTTTTGGATCTAACGCAATCAGAGAGTGTTTTCTGACCAGAAGATTAGGGATACCAATGGCGGCACCTTTACCTGCGCGGGTTCCTGCGCCAAGTGATACAAAATCTGGTGCGGTATACCACAGGTATTTACCTTTATATACCCCGACGAGAATATCAGTATCGTTTTCTTTCTCCCATTTCAGAAGTTTCGATTTTCTTAAATCATTATCACTGGCAAACTTCGCGTCACCATAAAGAGCAACATCTGTTTTATTCAGTTGCCAGATAATAAAAACAGGCACGATGAGAGACGAAACCATACCTGATAAAAGAGAGGGGATAGCGGTTAACCTGATATCTGTCCGTATATTACTCTCTGTTATTATTCGCCACAGGAGCATGGAATCAAAATTTTTCCATATATAAAGCGGCGTTTTTCCGTTCAGGAAGTAAACAGCAACAGAACCAGTATAATATGTCACGAGACACATAACCAGACCGATAAAAGCCCACTGGCCTTTATCTGGGAGTTTTAAAGACATAATCACTCCTTCAGTTTTCTGAAATAGTCATCAAAATGAAGTTGTTTGTAGTAAATACCGGAAGCGAACCGAAAATCTTCATCATCAAGGTATTTAATACTCATGATAATATCAATATTACTCAGTACACGTCTTAAAATGACATTGAATGGTAGATTCTGACATTCAGGATTCATATAACATCGCTGGACAATCCCAAGCACGGCAGATTCAGGACTACTTTCGTGAACGGTGGTGATGTTTCCTGCATGGCCTGAACTCGATGCTTTCAGAAAATCCCATGCCTCAGCCCCCTGATTTCTGTCATCAGAATCCTGTCCGGATTCATACGAAAACAGGAACGCAGAAGACTCGCTGAGGTAATAACCTTACTCTCACCCTCTGCCGGATAGTAAAGTTTTACATGGTTTTTATGGAATCTGAATTTTGCTTCATCAGTATCTTCAATAGAAATACACCGCAGATGATGCGGTATATATTCCAGACAGGCATTTGCAAAGGTAGTTTTACCAGACCCCGTCCCTCCACAGAAAACTATCGTTTTCCCCTGACTCAGTGATTCAGGTATAACCCGTTCAAAATATTCGGAAGTGATTAAAGCAGAAATATTATCTTCCATAATGGAATCACCACTTAAACCACCGACGCGTGAATAAAACCCCTGTTTTATAAATTTGTCATGACTGATAAAAATACCTGACGGCTTACGGATTGTTATAGAAACAGTATCTTTTTCTGTTGCCGGTGGGATCACAACCTGAACACGTTCTCCACCCGGAAGCGTGGCGGAACGCAGGGGATATTCAGGAGTCACAGAACCACCGTCATGAAAATCAGCCAGTGTGGATGCAAAAGAAAGACAATCACTGTAACTCATCTTTTGTTCATACCATTGCCACTTTCCCCTGACCTTTATAAATATTTCTCCTGGTCGGTTAACAGCGATTTCCGTGACACCATCAATCTCATTCAGCCAGTGATAAAAATAATCGTTGACCACATCATAAATCAGATGTCTGTTTTCGTTATTCACATTAACCCCCTTTCATTTTCAGTTTATAAATACCTGAAAAATCCAGATCCTGACCGACAATCAGAGTAATAATTTCGCCCTGATTTTTATAAAGCGTTGGCGGAATATTCACACTATTAGAAAATGCTTCGCGTGCTATATCAGCAAAAGCCTGGCGACTGTTTGCCGTATAGTCGGTCTGGCTGTCCCTGTTGTTCTGTGCAATACCACTGGCGGCCTGACTTAAATCCGGTATCATCCCGACCATCATTGCACCAAGAAAACGTTCACTGAAATGAGTGTCAATCCAACCAGAAGCACCGGCTTCGCCTAACGCGCCAGCCGCCTGTGAGTCAACCAGGGGAATATCAATAAAAGGCTTACTGCGAGTACGTAGCTTGTAAGCCATAACAAACACACGCCCTTGTCCATGATTTAAAGACCCGGCCTTATACATCAGTTTTGCGGCGGTTCCTCTTTCGATAAGTTTTACATTACCGCTGGCGCTGTATATATCGCTGTTGACCGTACATTCCAGTTTCCCCGCCAGGTCAGAAACAAAACGCCTGTCCAGTGAACAGGGAATTGATGTCCCTTCCGGGATAAACAAATTTGGGTCATATGGAAGTTTCGTTATTTTCGCCAGTGGCGCAGATTCTGTAGCCTGTGCGGTTGCTTTTGCTTCATCCTTTTTATCGCTTTCTGGCTCACTGGCCGCAGTATGTGAAACTGACGTTCCCGCTGAACTGCTGCTGTTTCCTGCCTGGCTGCCATCAAGAGAAACATCAAGTGCACGGCTGAAGCTCTGCTGTTTATTTTCCGGCGGTTCAGTCTTTTCAGAAGAAATGACTTTTTCTTCCTCTGGTTTCTCTGTTTTTTTCTGTGCGGTATTAAAAGGATCGATATCTTCGCTCAGTCCGGTCTGACGTTTAGCCGCTCCGGTTGCAAGCGGCTGACTTGCGGGTTTCTCATCCCCTGACGACACAGAACGGATAATGGACGGGATATAATAAACAGAAACACCGGCAGCAAGCAGAAGAAAACCCACGACGAGGATAATCATCCCTTTACGTGACTTTTTAAGTTTTTCAATACCAAGCTGCAATGCTGGCTTGCCAGGCTCTTCTTCCGGAGTCTTCCCGGCCTGTTCCAGTTCTTTCTGTCTGCGTTCCCGTAGCTGCTGTTCAATTTCGGTTGCAGTCGGGATTTTATTTTCCTGTTCAGTCACTGGATCACCTCTTTCTTAACATCCGGGGATACCGTATCTCCGGCTGGTAAACGTACTTTTCCGAAGCCCAGGTTCTCAATCCCCACCACCTGCTCACCAAGACGTAAAACAAAACGCTTATCAACCGGTACGCCAACAGCCGTAAAACTCCCGCTCTGTTTAATCACAGGATTGGTAAGAGTCTCCTGCATACCGTTCATCACAAAGACGCTGGGAATTTTCTTTAACGGACTGAAGCCGAACCAGGTATAACGACCATCGTCATATGCATAATCAGGGCTGATATCCTGGCTGCCTTCAGCAACCCGCTTCCAGTACTGCCAGTTACGGGGCGATTTCGCATTTTCCAGGGAACGGTTGATTGCCTGTTCCTCCAGGCGTCTGGCAAGAGCCTCTGTGCGTTTCTTCTCAATTTCGGCCTGTTCCTTCCGGCGTTCCTGCGGATACTGGTAATTCACCACAAACGCAATTTTCTCCGGCTGTCGGAACGTTCTGGCGTTCAGCTCCATGCTGTAATTACGTTTCGTGGTGCGAACAAACAGATTCATTCGCCAGCGTTCAAGCTCATTTTCCGGGTCAAGAGCAACACTGACGGATTCAGAAGAGGTGTTACCGTTTGCATCCGTATTATTTTTCTGAACAGTTTGTTTAACAGGACGAACTTCCAGGTATACCAGGTTATCTTCTTTATTAACCGCCCATCCCTGCGGAAAACCGGTTCTGGCACTGATAACTGTTTCATCTTCATCAAATACCAGTGTGGTGGTGTATCCAACGGCACTGTTAATTATGGTGGTATTATTGGGGTTATAACTGACTATCTGATTGCGTGGGTCAAAGCGACTGCCTGAAGGAAGAACAGCAGCATTACAGACGTGCGCCGCCATCAGAAGCGCCATAATTAACGCTCCTTTATTCATTTTCATATTATTAACCTCTGGCTTCTTTATCGCGAACGTAGCTTGTTACAACGAACTTAAGAGGATTGTTATTACGTTCCCCTGACACCATTTCAACCTGCGGTTCGATACGATAAGTCAGGCGAACATTCCAGAACTCCTGGCGGGTTTGTCCGGTAGCAACATCCCTGATGGTCAGACGAAAACGAATATACGCACCGATATCTTTATCATCCGTCCGTGACGAAGGTGAAATTATGACAGATGGATTATCCTGAACCATTGCCGTTTTTTCTGCTTTGTTATAAACAAGTTTTGGTGCCTGTTCACTGTTAAATAATGCGTTATAATCTGCCGCGACATTCTCCGCGCTGTAAGCCATTACATAATCATAATCATGCTGGAGACTGAAAAAATTATAACCTTCACGATGTTTTATATACTGGGTGATAAAATATCGGGCAATGGCTTCGTTTTCAGAAAGATTTTCTTTTTTAACAGAAGTCAGACGTTCAGCCACACCTGTAACCTTATCGATAAGGTAGGCATCAACAACTGTTGTTTTCAGTGGTAATGCTGCATTTAATGCAAGTAAAGACAGACCACCAATTAACATGCCTCCGATACCACCGAATTTATAAATACGATTCATTCTCTCCTGTAGTGCAATGTTTTTTTCTTCAAACGAAACTGATGAGTCAGTAACGTCTTTTTTATTTTTAAATCCGGGAAGTTTAAATTCCATTTTGCATTACCTCAGCAGAATTAACAGGTTCGCTTTTCCCGGAAACGGGCGGTAGTTTATGTGACGCCTGACAACCAGCGAGACAAAGCGTCACGAAAGCCACAATAAGTAGTTTCATAATATGAACACCTGTATAACAGATTAATATTTACAGAAGACTCACTCTGAACAAAGAAAATAGATCGCGACAAGCCCGTTAATTATGAAAAGAACATTTAAAATGGTATCAACACTCATAATTAAATCACCCTCCATACATTTTCTTTGCCCTCTCAATAGCTGCCTGACGAAGCTTTTTGGCACCAATATTAACGCCCTGTCCGGCCAGGTTAGCGGTCTTACCCGTTATTCCCGGAGACTGACCAAACCCGCCTTCCTGACGACGCAGACCTTTCCATGCACCAATACCGGCATTTCTGCCCATACCAAGTGCGCCACGCGCCATACGGGATGCACCGAAAACGCCAGCACCAATCCCCATAGCGGCTGCGCCCTGCATGGCACCTTCAACACCCACACCTGCAATCTGTGAAGCATAACTTTTCGCCTGCCAGATAATCCAGGCCATGAAAATGCCAGCAGCTAATGAAGTTACTCCCGTTTGAAGAAGATTGTTTTCTGATGCTGTAGCAATAGACGTACTTAATGCCATGTTTAATTGCCATGTCCCAGCTCTTAGTGCTAATGCTGCAAATAGAAAAACCAGTAACGAGCTAAAATTAAGCTGTAGCCAGCTATTAAACATTTGCCGAAGGAAACCAAACATCAAACACATGATAAATATTGGCGCAGTGACAGAAAGTAATAGTAATGTTAATTCAGCAGATGCAAATACTATAGAACAAAGCAATAATGCCAAAACTCCACCAACATAAGTTAATAAAGCACCAATCCCACCGGCAACAGGCACAGTAGATGTATCTTTATCAAAAATAAGAGTTGCAACTTGTATAACCTTCACCCATAACTGATCCATCCATACCCACGGATCTCCCCCTGCCAATGTATTTTTCAATCCATCAATAGCATCTGTTGCTGATGTAAGTATTCCCCCTGTATTCTTAACAAAAAGCAATATTATGTAAAACCTACAGATATTCCAGATAAAATCAGGTACAGGTGTCTGTTGTTTCCTTGCTAATACAGTAAAGGCATACCATAAAACATACAGAGAAACTCCATATTTACCAAGAGTATAAGCCACATCTGAATATTCACTTAATTTTCCAGATATACTCTTATTGAGAATATTAAATATAACTTCATGAGTTGTCTGAAAAAAATCAGAATTAAACCCAGGAACACCTCCCGCATTTGCGGGAGAGGTTACATTACCTGATAAATCAGTACCATCCGGTATACCAGTGACAATCCCCATACATCACCCTCAATTTATTGGTAAACCAACCGCCTTTCTCCGTTCAAAAGACAAATGTGCTCGCTTAACGTTCTTACAATTATCAGAATCGCTACCAGACTTCTGACACTCTTCAAATTTTTTGTATGTCTCCTTCGGATGTGCAAGCCACCAATCAACCGATTTTGTTTCTTCAAAACATCCAGAAAGACTAAAAACAGATATAATGACAAGGCCAGCAGTAGCGATACTTTTCATTTAATCATCCTCATATGATTTCATTGCCATATAAGCTTTTCTGTAAGAAGGAGGCACGGCTTCACGTTGCTGTTTTCTGAAAGAAGCCTGAGCCATCTTCTCTTTATATTCTGCAAGATCTCGTTGCTTATCGCGATACATTTGATACTGAAATTTGAGCTTCTCGAACTTCAGTTGTTCAAGTGCAACAGCGTTTGTTGCATCCTGCGTGGCCTTCGTATCCTTCGCATTTTTGACTTGATCAATAAGGTCTTTCATCGTCTGGTTGTCCTGACGAAGCTTGCTCTCCAGCTTGTTACCGTATTCCACGCTTGCCAGTTGAGAAAGGAACGTCGCTTCACATCCCCGTACCAGGTCACCGGAATATCCCAGGTTATGACAGGTATCTGTTACCCTGTAATCTGACAATAACGATTTGGCCTGTTCCGATAACGCACTTTCAGGATTTTTAATGTAATCGTCAATAAAAGCATTCCCCTGATCATAAATCTGCATCAGCTCCTTACTCACTGACTGTGCGGACTGCACCAGTCCCTGCACATCACGGATACCCGTTTTTGACAGCAGCTCCTGTTTGTACGCATTTATCTGATTTTCGTAATGTTTCACCGTTTCTGCCCATTGCTTAAGGCGTTCTGTCCATCGTCCGGCTTCAATCGCCCATTCAGGGTTGGCGTCGATGGCAACAGGTATCCCTGCCTGAGCGCCGGAAATAACAATCAGTGAAGCGACGAATGCCGCCATAATTTGCTTTTTCATTGGTGATTCCTCAAATAAGGTTCGCCTGTTCCAGATAGGTATCAAGCCACTCTTCCGGCTTCATTCCTTCTTTCCAGATTTCATCGAACAGTTCTAACTGGGGTTTTGATGCACTGAGAACCGGTAAGTAATACGCTGCTTTTCCCAGCTCCAGTCTGGCAAAAGCAGCAAAATCATCACTTTCACCTTTCCTCTGTGGGTTCTTAACAACCAGGAACTGGCGGGACAGCGGATCAATAGCTTTAATTTTGTCAAAATAAAGCTCCCTGACCTGCAAACCATCAACATATTCACTACGTTTGGCTTTCGGGTTTGCCAGATAGATATGAGTGGCGCATTGCTCACGAACCGCTGCCGCAATGGGTGATTTAATCAGTTCATC
This sequence comes from Salmonella sp. 3C, assembly GCF_025426275.1. Lineage (NCBI taxonomy): Bacteria > Pseudomonadati > Pseudomonadota > Gammaproteobacteria > Enterobacterales > Enterobacteriaceae > Salmonella > Salmonella sp. 3C. The sequence goes on along the minus strand of NZ_CP104859.1, from coordinate 53,017 downwards.
CGGTGACTGTGTGGCTACGACAAGCACCATATCGAGTTTACGTCCGGTTTTCAGCTTGTTGTAAACAAAGTCCCTGAACGCTTCGTTATTGATCCATTGCCAGAACTCATCCATGTAGATAAGAAGCCTGCGACCATCGGCCAACATGGTGACCCGATAGATGAGATAGAATGAAGCAGCACTGGCCAGCACCTTATTATCCAGGAACTCCGTTCCATCAATACCGAAAACATCCAGGTTATCGACATCAAACGTGTCTTCCCGATTGTCGAACACCCAGCCAAACTCTTCCCCCTGCGTCCACGGCTTAAGACGGGCTTTAAGTCCATGACGTTTGGTTTCAGTATCATCCGGCTCCTGGATAAGAGGCCGTAGTTTACTGATAGGATAAGAGCGATCTGACCGTTGCATAAGACGTTCAACCGCATCTGAAATCAGGCTGTTCTGGTAATCATCGAGCGGCTCACTGTTGAGAGTACAAAGCAGCCTCACCAGGTCCTTCATAAAAGCGATATTACGTTTTGTTGGCGGCAGTGCGGCGGGATTCCAGCCTGTCGGCTCTCCCTCCTTCACCCGGTAATAAGATCCCCCCATTGCCCGTATACCGACTTCACCTGCCCGGTCTTTATCGAAAAAAACCGTGGTCAGTTTTTTCAGTTTTCTGTTTGCAGGGAATGATTCCGGCGTACCGAACTGCTGGGCGGCAAATGCTTTTGTCATCAGTAATACGGTTTTACCCACGTTAGACGTACCGAGAATTTCGGTATTCCCCAGCGTCGGGTTCTTACCGAAGAAATTCTGATGTTCAGTCGTCATATGGTAATTCAGATGGTAGATATCATTACCTGACCCCCGAAGAGTAATCAGTTTTTCCCCCCAGGTATTTCCTTTTTCTTTTCCTGAAAAGAAATTATGAAAACTTTCCATTTCGGCAAAATTAAGACTACTGAGGGTACTCAGACGAGGGCGAAGCGTATAATTTCCTGGTAGCTGAGCAAAATAAGCTGCGCCAAGACTCAGTGTTGAATAAGTGACAATCAGCCCCAAATCTTCCAGAGTGGAAGTCACGATATTGGTGTCTTTCACCAGACGCTCCGGTGAATCCGCAAAGACAACCAGGGTCTGATGCGATTTCCCGAAAGAAATATATCCACTGGAAACCATATCCAGTCCGACTTTCAGATCTGCCAGCAAAGATTTGGCAGCATCATCTGTCATTTCCAGCTTATCGATCTGATCATCCAGCGCCTTAATCGCTGACTGCTTATCCATCGCAGTAAAGGACGATGTCACGACATACTCAACGGGGAGATACATCAGAGCATCCAGAATACCGGCATCCGTCTCCTGAAAATAATCCTTAATCTCTATGCAACGAAAATACCGGGCATGGTCTGACGCGGTAATTTGTCCGGCATCATTACCAAAGAACAGGTCTTTTCCTCCCAGATATGTATAAAACGGACTACTGCTAACCCTGACCTTTTGCCATCGACCAGAAAGTAGATACTGGAACAGAGATAACTGATCTGAATAAACAACCCCATGATCTTCATAAAGCCCAAGACGTCGGGAATGAAAACGGGACAGATAGGTATTCAACCTGTCGCAAATTTCATTCATTTCATTAACAGGCTCTTTAAAGATATCTTTTTGTTTTTTACTGCGTGAAAAGAAATGTGTTACTTTATCTTCCGTAGTAAAAGGTTTAAAACAAATCGTCAGAAATAATTTATTCTCGAAAAATTCAGACTGAGGGAATGACTCGTAATAATCATTCATTACTCTGTTCACAAAAGGAATTTTACTGTTAAATACTGGTCTGACGTCCTTTTTACACCTGATACGATGAGGATAAAGCGTAACAGATTTCCCTTCAAAGCTACGTATAAGCGTATTAAGCTGATCTGTCAGAATTGACAAATCTTCAGAATCAACACACTCAAAGTAAGCACCGTCTATCTGCCAGGTTGCCAGCAAATCCCGGTTTTTTGTAACGATAATATTATCAGTGATATGTGAAGAGTACGGAATTAACTCTTCAACAGAAGACTGGTCTTTCAGCTTCATAAAGTTATCCACTTTTGAAATATCAACTTCGTCGTACTGGCTCCCCGCATAATGGACTGCGCTGAATCGCTTGTTTGATAAAGGATGCCCTTTGACAAGAGTTCTCAGATACAGAAGGTCAAAAAAGCGTTCATCAAACTGTGTTACACGCCTGATGGCATACCAGCCAGGAAGAATAAGGGCATACATAGCCTCATGAATCCAGACACCAAGCAGAACACAAATAATGCACATTCCAAGAAAGGGGTAGAGCGGAACGCCCAGCCCCCTTATTAAAGCAGGGCGCGTAAGACCTTTAAAAAGAGTACTCATAGTGCGCCCATCCTTTAATTACGCAAGCCAGTCAGGAATATATGGTGCAACAATAAAGATGATAATTCCGATAACAAGTGGGACTATCCATGAGGTATGTTGACGAGAAAATATCGCAATATATCCAATAACAAGAGCAATAATTGTAATTGCAGGTTTACGAATATCCGTTAAAAAATCAATTATTTTCTGTAAAAAACCAGTTGTCTTCGTAGACACATCATCCGCAAAAGCAGGTTCTGCAACACAAAGCATCAACGCAGCCATAAATAGAGAAAGCGTTAAATAACGTTTATTCAGATTTAATTTCAACATCTTTTGTTTCCTTTTCATTTGATACAGTGCCACGCATGGCGTATTGAGGATATATAATGATTTCTTCAGGTGTGATAGTCGTCTTATTCTCCTTTTTAATCATTTCCTTTACAGAGGGAACAATAAAAATTTTTTTATTATCAGGAGGGCTAAATCCTATACGTTGTACATAACTTGTATTATTAAATTCAGGTTCTGGCTTTACTCCTGTTTCTGGATTGCCGGAATAATAGCAACTCAGACCACGCACTAAGTCGCCACCTCGTTTATAACAGTCAACCAGTATTTTTTCTGATACCTTAAGATTTTCGCATGGATCAAACATTTTCTCTGCTGTTGTGCCGAACTTTGCAAAATTGGTACTTGTTATTTGCATAAGTCCTACAGAGTAACGATGATTCCGTAATTCAATGTTTTTAACGATCTTAAGTGCTGCCTCCTTTGATTCTGGAAAGTAAGATACTACGCCTTTATCACCAGGTTTGCGTTTAACCTTTGGTATTATTTCCGCAATCGCATATGGGTTAAAACCTGATTCAACCCTGGCGACTTCGTGCGTTGTGTCAGGATGAACGCTGGCAGCGCATTGCATGGCAAGCGCAAGAAAAGTAGAAGTAGATAACATAAATATTCCACATTCAGAACACCGGGGCGCTATCACTCGTCAGGAATATCAGCCCCATGAATAAGTTCTTTCATCGCCTGAGATTTGTATTTTTTAATAAGATACTGAACAAAACCAGAATCAGAGATACGTCTCCCCCTCTTGAAACTTATTTCAATTGCAATTTTTTCAACTTCAACACGAACTTCTGTAGGAAGGTAGAGTACATTGCGTTGCGGTTTCCGCTTTCCTTTTATAGCTGTCATTTTTTAACCTGTCGTATTTTCTGTTACACACATAGTCGGCAAAGACTTGTCCACGCTTTGAAGCGTCTGCAAGGAGAAGTATTTTTGCCAGACAGGAGTTATTCATCAGGCTTAAATTCATCGAAAAAATCTTCTCCTGCTCTTTTACTTCATTTATGACACTCAGAGGAACTTCAGCAGGATATTCACCAAAACTGACCAGTCCATAAACATTTTTCATCCGGGTAAAGCAGGATGGATGTACAACCTCAAAATCCAGAAGAACGAATACATAACCGGGAAACATTGGAATGATTTGTCCCCTGTATGCACTACAGTCACGCCTCTTATAGAAAGTGCGTATAACTGGATTGTAGTAAGCGATACCGCTCCGGGATAACTGCAACAGAACCGACTGATGAAAATGCGGAGAACACTGAAGCAGGTAAAACTGTTTCTGTCCTTTCATACTCAATCCCCGATATACAGATGTGACAAAACACAAGCCAACCGTGGTTGCTTGTGAGAAATCACGCCCCTATGAAGAGAGACTTTTTACTATTGCGCGAAGTTTATACTACAAGTAGCTTATGCTAAGTTCAACACATAAAACAGATCTTTCTATCTTGATAAATCAATTTTACTTTCATTTATTCCACATAAACAATGAAACACAGAATATTCATCTTTTGCAGATCTGTTTTTTAGATCGATAGATCGAATGATAGCTAAAACGCAGAATTTCGATCTGTTTTTAAGGTGAAAAGATGAGCAAGCGAACTAAAATAAATATTTTTCTAGCATAATCAATATATTAAATCTTATAAGCCCCAAAGCCCCAAAATTTAATCCCTGTTTTCAGCTTCTGTTCTGACTGTAACGTGGATGCTTTCTGCTGCGTAAACTGCGCCATTCGCTGTTGTTGCTTCAGCAGCATATCAGGGCTGTTCAGTACCAGCTCTTTGCTGGCTGAAGGTGTTCTGTCTACGCCCTTAACCCCCAGATTTTCTAACTGCCACTCATTTCTGTGAACCGTTTTCCAGCCATGCTGAACACCGTTTTTATCGAGCGCCGGGATTTTTACTTCTTTCTGACCAAGTTTCTTCAGTCTGACAAGATCACCTGCTTTAACGCTTTCCCGCGAACATAAGTCCCCAAAATCAGCCCCCCAGTATGTTTTCTCAACCCCCTTGTTAAGAGTCTTTAGCTTTATAAAATGTTGCTTAGACTTTGTTTTATCGTTCTGATAATGGTCGTAGCCAACATCAACAACCTCATAAACACCTTTCTGTCTTTTTGGTGCTGTATTATGTGCATCTTTAACAGACTGATTAAGTCCATGCTGTTGCTTATGGGTCGCTTTAACGTCATAACCTTTTAACTTCAACTCTTCACAAAAACCTGTACGAATTTCCCGTAAATCTTTTTTCCTGATATCAGCGCGTTTACCGTCATTATCTCGGATACGAAAAACAACATGAACGTGAGGATGTTCTTTCTTGTCACAGTGGTATCCAAGAACAAAACGGTGATTAGGATATTTTTTCTGCATCGTTTTCCTGACAGACTCCAACAAATCTTCAGGCTTTACTTTCGCTAAAACTGGAGGCGAGAAGACAATATTCTGTGTGATTTTTTTATTTTCTTTACCTTTATCATTCATCACATGCTGAGGATCATTAGCACGATCTATCATATGCTCTTTAGCCTCCAGAATTTCGGCACCCGTCCATACCCGACCGCTTTCACTCATCACTGGTAGCTCTGACTCACGGCTCATATAATCAATACTGTTCCGAATCCCCTGACGAGTAACAGCACCTCCAGATATTTTGACAACAACCTCCTTACTGGCACCCTTGCGGTTGATACGTTCCTGAACATTGCGGCTATAGTTCTTTCCACCATTTTTGACTTTATGAGCGAAAGCTGACTTACGACCATTTTCTGATGACTTTCGTTTAACACGATATTCTTTATCAACGTAAACGCCCATAATCACATCTCCACTTTATTTGAAACAGTTCTCCCTTTACATAACATAATGTAATTCTCAAACTGATTCTTAAGATTAAAAATTTCTATTGTAAGACGCTCCGCATCCTGATAGAAACCATCTTTATCAAGAACCCTGGTCTGATCATTAACAATGATATAATGGAAATTACGACCGATCTTATCAATTGAATTACGGCAACGATTCATCATCAGCAGTTCCTGGTCAAAGAAATCCAGTTCATTTTCAAGTGTCGTCTGTATGCGGTAACGACATTCTCGTGATAACGTCCATCCGTGACGATTAGCAGCTCTTTCAATATCAGCCCTTTGTTTACCTGTTAAGTACATCGTTGTTTTGATAAAATCATTATTATCAAAAAACGTATTCATATCCTTACTGCCTGCTTTACTTTTTAATAAAGCATTTGCTAAAAGTTTCATGCCTTCAGCTACTGTTAAAGCTGGTTCATCTGGATAAAGAGTTTTAAGGCAATCCAGCAAATCATCATGCTGATTTTCATCAATTCTGAATTGAACTTTTTTCATAAAATTCTCCGACAAGAACCGACTGTAGGTCACCGGGCAAACGTTGCGGAATGGCGCAAGAGACGTCATTTTGCGGCGTTTGCCCTATCCTGCATCGCAGTGAATCTGGCACCGCTCATAAATTGTGCTTGAGCATCAACAAAAATGCAAAAAGGCTGATGTTGTCATGGCTGAACATACGTACGTCTGCGACCGGAAACCCGATCAATGCGGTAAGGACAGTGCCGTCAGGTTCGCTCCGCGAACGGTCTGGCAGGAAGCGCAAGCGCAGTCCCGCGCAATATATCAGAAAGCACCTCCCGAAATACGGGAGGGCTTCGGCTATTCAGCTAAGGTTGCTCTGTTCAGGTTGCTGAGTGTAGCCTTCCATGCCCTGACGGGCATCAAAAAGCCAGCGCCGGAAGTTACTCATTCTTTCAAGGTTAGCTTTGCTTGGTTTTTTGCCACGATTACCACTTAATATCCGCCATACTCGTATTCCTGCTTTATTAGTCCAGTGCAGAACAATTTCTCCTTTGCTGTTAAAAGCAAGAGAAAAGCGTACAGCGCCTTGCCGCAATTCTCCACTGACAAAGGACACAAAATCATGTTTTGTCATAAAGCCTCCGGTTTATTTATCTGTTCTCTTTTGTGTCTTTTTTTCCAGTGCTTTTCTGAGTAATGCCATATACTCAGGAAAGACATGGAATGGCATCAAAGGGAAAACCGGACGCCCACCCTTTTCAACGTCATTTATTGCTGATAATATGCGTTCCGACATTTTATTCCTCGCAATAGAATCAGGTGTCACGGTATCAGGTTGCCCCACAACCTGATACCATCTTTATCTTTACTTTATTAACTTCTCAATTGCTTCTTTTTTTGCTTTCTCCTGTTCTGATGGTGGGTATGCAAAGTCATACCAGTTATCAATACAACGAATAACTCTTTCTTTAGATAACCCACATTGCTTAAACCAAAATTTTATATTTCGGTTTAATGATGCTTTTGCGCTAAACTCTCTTTCCATTTTCAGACCTTTACTAAAAGGGGGAATATCCCCCTTGATTAATTAGTAGTAAGAAGAAAATCGATGTTTTTCTTCCGGTAGAGTTTTATACGCAGTTTCAAAATCTTCGATTTTGATTGCCAGCTCATCACCAAAATCTTTTATCTGGCGCTTAAAACATTCACCAGTAAAATCATTTAAAACGGGAGTCTTAAAGCCGACCATTGAATCTGTATATTCTGAATTGGCGCGAATCTCGCGAACGGTGACGTTTTTTTTACCGTGAACAGAAAGAACCTGGTAGAAGGTTACATTGGTTTGCTCATAGCCCCAGGATGATACAAAGACATCACCAACAGAGACAGTATCATTTTTAAAAGTTAATACTTTCATTTTTAGCTCCCGCCCAGCTTGGGCTCTGGATGAAAGAGAACCTGTTTCCCTTTCTTGTGTTTTATTATACCTGCATTTGCAGGTATAACAAGTTATTTTTTTACCAGCCTGTAAGACGGATGCATATTTGCTAATAGCAATAAATACTGATATTCACCAACAGATAAAGAACGACTGGCCTTACCTGCACTTTCTTTCATCTGCCAGGAATTCAGTTGATAACCAAAAATATCAGCAGCTTCTTTAAGAGTAAGACCTGCCGCAACCCGTGCATTCTTTACTTCTTCAGGTGTAGGTTTATTCTGCATTTTCATCCCCTTTTGTCAGACAATCACACAAAATCCCATTATCCAGAAGCATCAATGATGCCAGGTTGAGTTTTTCGTCCATTATCAATTTTCTTACTGTTTTCCTGCTTTTAGTTTTATCAATCGTCTTAACATATTTTAAGACGTGAAAAACCGCATCCCCATCTTCATCCATCGTTCTGATTACATAAGAGTAATTACCTCTGTTTTTCTTAATTATCTTATCTTTATCCATATTATTCCTCATAACTAAAAAAGGGGCTTAATGCCCCTTTTTATCTATAACACGGTATGTAACCCTGTTTCCTGTGTAAATAAACACGCTAACTGATCACAATAGATATTATCGAATCTTGAAATATCTTTAACTTCAGCACCACGTACACGAGAAAATTTCACCTGGTACGTATCAGTAAAATCCAGTTTAATTTTTACTAAGTTGATGCCTTTCATTGCAAAATTTGACGGTAAACGGAAAGTTACCCCACACTCACCGTTTTCATCAAAGTAAGAAAAACTTTTAGCACCAGTCATAACAATAAAACGATTACCACCAAGTTGACGTAAAATCTCTGTGGCTACAGATTTAGCGTAGTTTTGCATTTTTAACCTCCCGCCCACTTTGGGCTCTGGATGAAAGAGAACCTGTTTCCCTTTCTTGTGTTTCACTATACCTGCATTTGCAGGTATAGCAAATTTTTAATGCTCTCGTTCAGACTGTAAACAGTCAATCATTTGATGATTAATCTTAGCGCAAATCTGCGATCTGATAGACTTCGCTGCTTTCCCTTCTTCCAACGGCAATAACGAGTAAAACGACTTTCTCATCAATGACTTGATATACAAGTCTGTAGCCAGATGCACGAAGTTTGATTTTATAGCGATCAGCATGACCATGTAACCGGGCTGCGGGTACGCGTGGATTTTCCAGCCGTTCTGCCAGTTTCTTTTTGAATTGTTCACGGATGGTGTGGCCGAGTTTCTGCCATTCCTTCAGTGCTCTGCGGTCAAAAGCCAGTTCATAGGTCATCCAGGTTAACCTTCACAATTTCCGGGTTTTTCATGCGCTCATCAGCAACAGCGTTTAACTCAGCATCTTCAGCGAGTTCCCGATAGTAGGCGTAAAGTTTTGGTGGAACGCAATAGAACGCCGGTTCGTTTCGGTTCAGGATCGCAACAGCGTCCCCTTCACCTTCAGCTACGGTTCCCATAGGATTTTTTTTCAGGTCAGTAATACTGGCCGCTGTGGTTGTCAGAATTTGATAGCTCATAAGCCCTCCGCTTGTCTCATTGACATAATAGCATCTTTAAAAGCACTCTTAAAAGTGCTTATGTTGAGAAAAACATCAGAACAGGTGAGATATAGCTCTTTCCGACATCGTCTTAAAACGCTCTGTAACACGTTCTGAGCGTTTTTTCCCGTTTCGTTGTAGTCAGCTACGGTTTCACGGTTTTTAACGCTGCTCAACGCTTTTTAGCGGCCTTGTTGCTGTGATCTGTTGCCATGATCCGGATAGAAGTTCAATTTTGATCAAAATTTCCTCAAGGCAACGACTGTTTTGTAAATACCCTCTAAAACGCGCTGTATCGCATTCTGAGTGATTTTTTCGATTTCGCATGGTTTTTAACTATGGTTGTATCGAACGAAGCGGCAGAAAGCGATTCAGGGCTTCTCAGTGAAAGATCCAAAAAGGATCAATCAACGGATCGTATGATCTGAACTCTTCTGGTTTTGAGAAAGGAGACACCGCTCGCCGCAGCCGAACGACCGAGCGTAGCGAGTTAGTGAGCGAGGAAGCGGAATAGCACAGGGATTACATCAGGCACTTACGCACAGTGGTTAAAAAGCGAGCATGTTGTTTTTATGTGTGGTTGTCCTGGTTCAGCGTGATCTGTCCTCCGGGTTTACGCAAAGTTATCCACAGGCACTGTGAATTTTTTGTTTTGAGCAGAGTTATCCACAGATTTTTTGTGTTTTTTTGCTTATTAAACTTCTTGTTTTTAAGATCTTAAATGTAGATCGGTAGATCTACTTTAAGATCTTTAACTTATTTTAACTTATTCTGCAAACATTGTGCCAAGTTTTTTATCAATAATTTCATTAAGATAGGTGTTGTTTTTTGTCGCCTCAAAATGAAAGGTGGATGGGTACGCACTGAAAGGTGGATGGGTACGCACTGTAATTTTCATGAAAGGTGGATGGCTGCGCACTGAAAGGTGGATGGGTACGCACTGAAAGGTGGATGGGTACGCATTTTTCTGTTTTTATTCAGATATTCGTATCTTTGTATCTTCATTTCTTTAGTTCTTTATAGTGCTCTAATTTAACGTATGACGTTAAAAGGTGGATGCCTGCGCATTTCTATCATATTGAATATAAATGATAAAAATTCTTTCATGTGATCCGAGTTTTGGTGGAAATCTATAAGGTGGATAAACCACTTTACACATTTCCGCTTTTGTGGTTATGATTTCACCATCAGAACTTAAAAAACACAGGTAATGTATGAACTTACTGAGCGTTACAAAGAAAACAAAAATTCGCCACAGAAATGAAATTAACAGCACATTCTCATCGTTGCCTTTGTCTGCCAGAAGAATTTTGTTTATGGCTATGGCGCAGATTGATTCACGTGAAGAGTTATCTGAGGGAGCAACCTTTCGTATTACGGCTCGGGAATATGCATTTATCGCTGATATTGATGTAACAGGTGCTTACCGGCAGTTAAAAGAGGGGGCAGAAGAACTTCAGGCCAGTGTTATTCGCATTCCGCGAAATCAACTTCTCACAGCTCAGGGCAATCAAAGCTCTGGACATACGAAGAAGAGAGGTAAATTACCTTCTGATGCAGTCAGGCTTATGAACTTGACTGCGTTTTGTGATTATGTTGAAAGTGAAGGATATATTGATATTGCTTTTTCACATGTCATTGAGCCATATATCACGATGTTAAAGGATTCTTACACTACTCAGGTTTTGATATCGTCTGTAAGACTCGCTGATCAAAATTCAAATATGCTTTATCAGTTTATCAGGAAACAATACAGCAGTGGTAAAAAGACATTTTTCGACATTGAAGTAGATGTATTAAAGGATGAACTTGAATTATTCAGAATAGATAATGGCGAAAAAGTTTACCTTTATCAGAATTTTAAGGACTTTAATAAAGTTTTTCTGCAAAAAAACATTGAAAAAATAAATCAATATACAGAGATTAATCATCTCGAAGTTAGAATCGTTGAGAGAGTCGCAAGAAGAGCATCCAAGCTAAGGTTTTCTTATAAAATAGATAAAGAAAGTGAAGGCCTAGATATCAGAATACCATACGGTTTCAGAGGATAATTGCATAAACTTCGTTTTGAGATCGAAATGAGGTAACTCATGGCTAAAATCTATCAATTCCCTCAGGGGGAAGAACGTGCTAAATTCAGGAAAGAAATCGCCAGGGAGCGTAAGAAATGTTTTGCAGTGAAAACAGGGTGCACTTTTGTTAAGTGGCTTGACTGGGGATGGTTTTATCTTCGTCTTCTTGCCGCGAGTGTTTTACATTTTATCTTTGTTTTTGTGTTAGCCATTCTTGGTGCGTTTAAATGGGCTGTGTTCTGGCTGGGTGGTATTTTGTGTGTCATCACCTGGTATCATCTCAATCAGCAGTTATGGACGCCACAAAATCTGACTATACCGGTGATTACGGCAACCTGGATTTTGGGACTGCTGGCTGAGCCTCTGATGGAGCTGCTCAACAAAACTATGCCCTGGCACAAGTTACTTGTTCCCGAACCTGCGGACGAAAGCACCGAGAACAGTAGCGAGATAAGCCAGCAATGATGCCACTCAGCTGTTATGCCAGTCCCTGCCTTTTCACTGCGATGCAGGATAGGGTAAACGCCGCAAAATGACGTCTCTGACGCCATTCCGCAACGTTTGCCCGGTGACCTACAGTCGGTTCTTATTGGAGATGTTTATGAAATATCTGGTCAAAGAGTTTATTAACGAGAAATATTCTAAGGCTGTTAATATTTTAAAGGATAATCTTAAAGAACACTATCATGTTTTTTATGGTGTGAGATTAAGTGAGATTCTTTTTCCTACTAGTGAATATGGCACAGATGCTTTCTTTAAAGAATTTGAATTAATTAACAGTGTAATACTTCCATTAGTAATATTTGATTTTATAGACCGAAAGCCGATCATGGTTATCGGCTTTGAGGAAGTGCCTGGGATTGATTCACTTATTGACTCTGGTATGGAAGTTGTTTTGTTAGATGGTTTAAGCGATCTGCTACTGGTTGAAAAATTGATGCCATTGTTTGATTAAATCCCTGGAAATACATGTTACCCATTCGTATTAATGCATTTTACACGAACGATGTTTATTCCATTTACCTGTTTTCATAACTTCTCCCCTACGGAGAACTAACCAAACTGATCTGCATCTATGATCTTAATTATATAAAATTTGGGGGGCGTGATTCTAATGTCCTCATTGTATTGGTAACAATCTTTTTTCCATCGTTTTTATTTTGATATTTAATATTGCTCTCAATTGATTTTTACCGTTTCTTCATTCAATGATATGAGCGTCAAATTGATTAGATAATGGTGATTTTTACCCTCTATCATCAAAGCTTGTGAAGCTATTAATATACAAAAAATTTTCAGTCGTTTTTCTATTGTCTCACATATTTTTAAGAGAGAATCTGTATGCTGTTCGCCATTCACTTATGTAGGCCACTTCGTACTAATCGCTTCAATCTAAAGAACTTCACTTTTCCTTAGCGTTTGTTATCGCAGAAATTCCCACGGACCCCATTTTGTCCGAACTCCTACTGATAGATTAAATCCTGAATCATCTAAGTTTTGCAGAATCAAGTAACTATTGGCTGTTGTACATAGCCAGGGCTGCTTTGAGAACAGTTGTTTTGCGTCGGCCTGTCTGTTCGCTTCGGCTTCCAATTATTCGTTCTCTTTGAGCCAGTTATCTACAAGCTGGTTCACCACGTCAGTGATTGATGTACCTTTCTTGGCGCATGCAGCCTTAAACCGGGTGTGCTTTTCTTCATCAAAATTAACGTTAACACGTTTGATTTTTCCAGATGATACTGGTGCTGTTACTACTCGTTCCAGATCTCTGTTTTCACCAAAGGTCATTTTTTTTACTGACGTATGCGCTTTTTCAAGTGACATTCAGGCTACTCCGGTTTTTATACTTATTTGATTATATGAGTAAATGTGTAATTACTCAAACATTCTAACTATCTCTTTTGTAAGGATTTCTATTTCACCTTTTGCAGCACCATCACTGGATTCAAACACGCTGTCGCCATCAAGAATTGATTTCACGTAAACCTGACGTTGTGTAATAGCTGTACGAAATGCTTTAACACCGGTGTCTTTGATACTTTCTTTAAGCACATTCAACATGGTTGCCATTTCTATCTTACGGGTGATCAGAAAGCGGGCTTCAACTTTGCGGCTGTAAGCCTGTGCTTCCAGAACAGTAACGACGCTTCCTGCTGCGGAGAAATCCAGAGGGCTGGGGGTGACAGGGATAATTACCAGATCGCTTACCATGACGGCTGCGGAGGTGATTACTGAGAGTGAACCTGCCCCGTCCACAATAGCAAAGTCATAGTCCGCCAGATCTTTTCGGATTCCATAGACGTCTTTTTCAGATGCTGCTGTAAATACGTCAAATGCTGCCTTGCCCGCTTTGCTCCAGTTCGTCAGGCTCATTTGTGGATCTGTATCTACCACAGCAATGTTGTATCCGCTCCTGCTCAACGCAGTGGCTATGTTGATTACGGCAGTTGTTTTACCTGAACCCCCTTTCGGATTCAGAAATGAGATCACCTTCATACTCAAATCCTCAATTGCGTATCTACTCAATTACTCCTGTGAGTTTTTGAGTTTATCATACTCTTTGTATGAGTAAAGGTTAATATGAGTTTATGTGTATATGAGTTAAGGGGTGTCTACTCATTTGAGCTGTCTTGTGTATATGAGTGTTTGAGTTTATGAGTGTGTAGTGACAAGGTCACATCTACTCATTATTTGTTTTTTTGGTTCTTTTAGAGTGTAGTTCAGCAGTACCAGTTTCTGCCAGGACATGGATATCTCCGGGCAAGCAAGCTGATGATTAAAAAAGAAAGAGGGGACTGCCCCTGAAGGAATTGCAATTCCGTTCCTCGCAATGTCAACATTTTTTGCCTGTGATACTATGACCGGGTCATTTTTCAGAGCATGGACTGATGAAAAAGAAAAACACTACGCCGACTCCCCACGACGCGACATTCCGGCAGTTTCTGACACAACCTGACATTGCCCGGGATTTTATGGAGCTGCATCTGCCGGCAGATGCTGCGTGCCATCTGCGATCTCAGTACACTGAAACTGGAATCCGGCTCGTTTGTTGAGGATGATCTCCGCCAGTATTTCAGCGACGTCCTCTACAGCCTGAAAACCACAGCCGGCGACGGATATATTCATGTCCTGGTTGAACACCAGTCAACACCTGACAAACATATGGCTTTCCGCCTGATACGCTATGCGGTGGCCGCCATGCAGCGCCACCTGGAGGCAGGGCATAAAAAACTGCCACTGGTGATACCAGTGTTGTTCTATACGGGGAAACGCAGCCCGTATCCATACTCCACCCGCTGGCTGGACGAATTTGACGATACGGCTCTGGCAGACAAACTCTACAGCAGTGCTTTCCCGCTGGTAGACGTTACGGTCATTCCGGATGATGAAATCGCCGGCCACCGTAGCATGGCCGCCCTGACTTTATTGCAGAAACATATTCATCAGCGGGACCTGGCAGAATTGGTTGACCGGCTGGCGCCCATTTTGCTGGCCGGATATCTGTCTTCATCGCAGGTAATATCGCTGGTACACTATATAGTGCAGGCAGGCGAAACATCGGACGCCGAAGCCTTTGTACGCGAACTGGCACAGCGTGTGCCGCAACACGGAGACGCACTTATGACCATCGCACAACAGCTCGAACAGAAGGGCATCGAGAAGGGGATTCAGCTCGGTGAACAACGTGGTATCGAAAAAGGCCGTTCAGAAGGGGAGCGCGAAGCGACTCTGAAAATAGCCCGTACCATGCTCCAGAACTGCATTGACCGCAATACCGTCATGAAAATGACCGGTCTGACTGAAGACGACCTAGCGCAGATCCGCCACTAATCCCCCTTTTCTGGCACTCCCTGCCCGGCCATCAGCGAATACTGGTGGGGCAGGGAGGCATCAGGCTCTGCCAGCCACAGCGATCAAACAGCTTCATTACCCCCGCTACGTTCCCTGTCAAACGTGCTGTCAGCGAATTTATCTGTCGGCCGCTGTCGTTAAAACCGACATCGAGTTTGGCCCGTGAGAGATAAATGCCGTTCACGCCTGCACTGAGCGCCACAGCATTCCGGCCGGACCATTCCCGATCGCTCAGCAGACGGTAGTTCCAGTGCATATCTTTCGCTGTTTCCAGAGCATACGTCAGCCGGAACAGGTCGTTCTGCTCGGACAACTCACCGGTGCATGAACGCCAGAGGTAATTCAGCTTGCTGGCCAGCTTGGCGCTGACGCCCATCTGACGTCCCTGTTTCAAAAGCCACTCGATATCGGGCGTCACATCACGAGAAAAACGCCGTTGCTTCAGCGCAGTCGCCAGCCAGCGGGTGAGAAAGAGGTTTTCCTGTGCCGGCGAGAGAACGCCACCATCCTGCCTGGCCAGCGCAAGCGCCACCAGGGCACACCACGCCAGATGACCTGATTTTTCTGTCAATGTCACGGCTTCTCCCGCAAGTCAGAAAAATGATGTAATTCATCAGGCATAATCAGCACACGTCAGCCCGTCTTACGGAGAAACATTCGCCGCATCTCACGCGTCAGCTGCTTCTTCTCCCATCCGTAAGGGAAAATAATGCTGTAGTCCCTCCTCTCAGGGAGGATATCAGGGCCCGCGACGATTCGCGCCACCTCCTTATTCAGGCGTTCTCCTCGCCAGCCATAAGCCGCCAGTCGCTTACGGATACGTGCAACGGGAAAACGTTTATCGGAGTGACGGGGGAAGAGTAACGTCCCGTCCTCATTTCGTTTGACACCAAACATATCCAGAGACTGTTCGATCACCACTGTTCGAACGGGGAAATGCTCACGCATAGTTTTCAACATATTCTCCATTTCAGACTCCTGAATTAATCCCTGCAACTGTCTGACCAGCCAGAGAGCAGCGTTATGCTGGCTCACTCCCTGCGTCATCATTCATTTCACACTGGAGTTCATGCCAATATCCGGCAATATTGTTTACCACCTGTGCTGTCATAACGGCGTCAGTGACGGCGGAATGAGCCACCCCGATCCAGCTCAGGCCAGCCTGACTGACAGCACCGGAAAGCGATATGGTTCCGTAACGATTTGTACTGCAGCTGCTGCCGGATCGATGCCGACTGTGGGTTTCAGGCGGGTCTCAAATATCCTCTCACCGCGGGCATTCACCAGACCGATTTCCAGCGCCTGCGCGCCGGCATCAAGTCCGGTCGTTTCGGTATCGAGGAAGACGGGGCCCAGTGCTAACCAGGTATGTGCCAGCATGGCGAACCTGCCACGCTCACTCTTCATCCGGGCCTGCAGGCCCAGACGTGTGCTGGCCAGCCGCTGTTTTTCTGTCTGAGGGCGTTTCGCCCGCATCGGGACGCAGTCAGCCAGCCGCCATACGCCGTATTTCCCGCCGTAAGGACTTTTGTACATTCTGACCGGTTCCGCACCAGGGGCTGGCTTCATCCTGAACTCATCCCGAAGCCGCCCTTTGGTGTAGCATTTATCCTCCGCCCGGGGCGCTTCATCACAGGCGTCTGAATTGTCATCATCACGCATTCTGGCCACCGGTCTGTTTATTGCCTGAAAGCGCCGCCATCAGTGACTGGTTCTGACGCTTCAGGGCTTCAGCCTCACCACGCAGTGCCGCGACCGTTTCTTTCTCCCCCATCGTCTCCAGACGGGCATCATCACGCTGGTTTTCCAGCTGTGTGCAACGCTCTGTCAGACTGGCTATTTCACTGCCCATACGCACCAGTTGCTCCGAGGAGGCCTTTTCCTGCGATTCCAGCCTTGCGGTGAGGCTGCTGACTCTGTCACGTTCAAGTGCAATCTCACCGGCGCGCGCCTGCGTGTCAGCGATGGCCTGCTCGAGGCGTTGCTGCAGCGTTTCGCGGGTGGCCAGATGCTGCTGACGTTCTGAGGCCAGCGCATTTTCCTGCGATTCAAGGCGGGTAAGGAGAGTATTGACTTTATCGCGTTCAGACTTCAGTTCTTCTGTACGCGCATTAGCTTCGGCAGAAATTTGCTCCAGTCGTTTCTGCAGGTCTTCCCGCGTGTTTTTGTGCTGTGCCTGCTCCGCATTAAGCGCATCCTGCAGCACTGTCTTCTGCTCCTGATACCGTTCCTCTCGCTGACGGGTATTCTCTTCAGCGGCCGCAAGACGCTCTTTCAGCTGGGCCATCTCCACATCATGCTGCTGACGCAGTGAACGTTCTGACTCCAGCGCCAGCGTCAAACTGTCATATCTGTCCTGCAGTTCATCCAGTTTTTCTTCCAGGTCGTCGACTGTCTGCGCGGCGTCGGCCAGCTCCCGCTCTGCCTGTGCGGTCTGTTCACCGGCAGCACGCGTGACTTCCGCAACCCGGCGTTCTGCAGCCCGGACCGCCTTGTCATTCAGTTCTGTCGCCAGCTGGGTGATGCGTTCGGACAGCGCGGCGGAGACGGCCTTCACTTCTTCAGCCACTTCCACTGGCAGCTCGGCAACGGGTTCAGTGACGACCGTGCTCTGTGAAGCCTGGTATTCGTCCCATATCTGGCGGAGACGTGTCGGATTGCCGCCACCCACCTGGTTACGTAGTGCGAACCCGGTGATATTCCGTCCTTCAGCCTGCAGGGCCAGCCCTGCTTCAATAATCTGTTCTGGTTCGTATGTCGCCGGACGCATCTGTCAGTCTCCGCATAAAGGGGTATGCTTATATTATACACAAACAAACTAACAAATAAACTAACTAACAAACAAATTAAAGACGTGACAGGGTAGCGAAAAAGGGCACCAGGACAGCGCACCGCCGGTCGAATTGCTGGCACAGCATGTCCGGAGCCCGGGCGGGATGCACCACAGGTACGATGCACGCCACTCTCCTTGCCAGGTACTGGTGTTAATGCTAATGTACGCATACGTTAGCATTAACTAGAGACAGACATGCCGCAGGATGAATCAGTCGTCAAACGGGCCAGGGAATACTTTTTCCGCCACCACCGGTATACAGAGGAAGACCTGGAATCCGACTACCAGGCAGAACTGTGTAACTACAGGGATGACACCTGGGAAGCACCACAACGGGCAGCCAGACTCAGTGCGGCCGTCAAGCGCTACAAAACGTATGAGATGCTGTACTTCTTCTTCCAGATCGCTGATGAGGCCGGGCTGGACTATACTCCGCTGGTTGTAAAGCGCCTGTGCGCTCATCTTTTCGACAGGCAGGGCAGCCAGAATATTATTGTTGATATCTTTGGCCAGAAGGGACGCATGCACCGCAGCCATGACAGTGATCCTGACATTATTGCTGCCGTTGCCGAACGCTACCGGCAGCAGGCAGAGGACCACTGGCAGACAGTTCTGAAGAATATCGGGAGAGTGAAGCAGGACTACCAGAAAAATCAGAACAGACAGAAAGGCGCAGGGGATTAAATGCATGATTAATGCTAATGTATGCGTACATTAGCATTAATCACATAAGTCAGTGAAAATAAATCAGGCTTATTCAACGTTGCGAAGGTTCTTTGGCCAGTTGCTGGAGCTACTTCCCGAAATCAGGAAAGCCTGCGGCTGAAAGTACATCAGCAACAGCACTGGCTCTGGGATGGCCACGTTCAAGCCAGACCAGACTGAGAGCCACACCTGATTTCTCCGTATCATAACTGTGACGCGACAACCGGAATTACCAAACGGACACTCAAAGAATGAGATGAACGCTCCAGACTTATGAAGTTCGGAACACACAGAGTTCCTAGTTGTAGCGGCTCGCAATCGAAATCCCCCCGACTCGCAATCAGCGCAAATTTCGGCTCACATTAACTGCAAATGAAAAATGCCACCGGCTCACATTAAGTGACAATGGGCTCGCATTTATCCTGCCCGGCTCGCAATCCATTCCACCGGGCTCACAATAACTGCAAGTCAACTTCGTCATATCGGCAAACCGACTGCCAGCATTCTATTTTCCAGTTCGACTGGTCTCAGATATTTATTCATACTGGTTAAAAATTGTCGTTTTGGTTTGATTAACGTTTACCTACGTATAATCGCAGCAATTGGAGTTAACTCAGTAAATAGGAGCAAATAATGGAACAAAACCAACCAGCACAACCTTCACGACGTGCAATACTGAAACAAACTCTTGCAGTATCTGCTTTGTCTGTCACCGGGCTGGCGGCCTTATCGGTACCAACTATCTCTTTCGCCGCATCACTGAGCAAAGAGGAACGTGACGGTATGACTCCAGATGCAGTCATTGAACATTTTAAACAGGGTAACCTGCGCTTCCGGGAAAATCGCCCGGCTAAACATGATTACCTGGCACAGAAGCGCAACAGTATTGCGGGTCAGTATCCTGCTGCGGTGATCCTTAGCTGCATTGACTCACGTGCGCCGGCGGAAATTGTGCTGGATGCGGGGATCGGTGAGACGTTTAATTCCCGCGTAGCGGGTAATATCAGTAATCGCGATATGCTGGGCAGCATGGAGTTTGCCTGTGCAGTTGCCGGCGCGAAAGTAGTGCTGGTTATAGGACACACCCGCTGTGGCGCAGTACGCTGTGCTATTGATAATGCTGAACTGGGTAACCTGACGGGGCTGCTGGATGAAATTAAACCCGCGATTGCAAAAACGGAGTATAGCGGTGAGCGTAAAGGTAGCAATTATGATTTTGTCGATGCGGTGGCACGAAAAAATGTCGAGCTGACTATCGAAAACATCCGCAAAAACAGCCCGGTGCTGAAACAACTGGAAGATGAGAAGAAAATTAAAATCGTTGGCAGTATGTATCACCTTACTGGCGGTAAGGTTGAGTTTTTCGAAGTATAACTGAAGCAGTCCGAGTCCGAATACAGTCAGCCTCGCATTACATTAAGAGCTCATTAAATTTTCTCTGGAATGAAAATGTATTTTTTGAGTACACCCAAAACGCACAGTCTGGTGAGACAGTTTTTCTGTCTCATTTGGGTTGTTTTTATCCCATTCCGGTGTTACGTTTTCATCATCTAGAGTTAAACGAGACAGTTTTCACCATTATGGCACTTTACGGCTATGCCCGCGTTTCAACCAGCGATCAGGATCTTACTCTGCAGACACAAATTCTCCGCGCTGCTGGTTGTGAAATTATTCGTGCAGAAAAAGCCAGCGGAAGCGGCCGGACCGGAAGGAGCGAGTTGCAGCTGCTGCTGGAGTTCCTGCGCCCTGGTGATACGTTGATGGTGACACGCGTGGATCGCCTGGCCCGCAGCATTAAGGACCTGCAGGACATTGTGTATGCCCTGAATCAACAGGGCGTAACGCTCAGGGCAACAGAACAGCCAGTGGACACGCGTTCAGCTGCAGGCAAAGCCTTCCTCGATATGCTGGGTGTTTTCGCTGAGTTTGAAACCAATCTGAGACGTGAACGCCAGATGGAAGGCATTGCCGCGGCGAAAGCCAGGGGCGTATACCGGGGAAGGAAACCGTCCATAGATCCTGCTGAGGTATATCGTCTGTATACCATTGAGAAGATGGGAGCCACAGCCATCGCCCGCCAGCTCGGGATTGGGAGGGCGTCAGTCTACCGGGCGCTGGAAAATTATGAGCAGCCGGCGTAGCGCGATTCCGTCTGACTCCCTGTTGCAACTACGGCAACGGCTCGATCGCCTGCCGCCAAAAAGCCCTGAACGTGCCAATCAGATTGCCGCTACCGCCCAGCTGTATGGTATTTCAGTCACGACGGTTTATCGCGCTCTTCACCTTGTTTTGAAACCGCGAACGGCCCACCGCAGTGATCATGGTCAACCCCGGATACTGCCACCGTCCGAGCTGGAGCATTACTGCGAACTGATTGCTGCACTGAAATTACGAACCACAAATAAATCCGGCCGCCATCTGTCGACCGGACGGGCAATACAGCTGCTGGAAGAGCATGGCGTGGAGACGGTCCAGGGATTGATTAAAAGTCCCAAAGGCTTACTTCGTAAGCAGACCGTCAATCGCTGGCTTTCCCGCTGGCGTCTCGACCAGCCCCGCCTGTTACGGGAGCCTCCGGCGGTAAGATTTCAGGCTGAAAACAGCAATGACTGTTGGCAGTTTGATATGTCGCCATCCGATCTCAAACATATTGAGCGGCCTGACTGGGTAGATCCTGCCCGGGGCGAACCCACGCTGATGCTGTTCAGCGTAGTGGATGACCGGAGCGGTGTCGCATACCAGGAATACCGGTGTGTGTACGGTGAGGATGCGGAATCTGCGCTGCGTTTTCTCTTTAACGCCATGGCCCCAAAAACCAGGTCTGATTTTCCTTTTCAGGGCCGCCCGAAATTGCTGTACCTCGATAATGGACCGGTGGCCAAAAACCATGTATTCCAGAATGTGATGCAGTCCCTGAAGGTTGACTGGCTGACGCATACGCCGGCAGGCAAGGACGGCACCCGGACGACGGCACGGTCCAAAGGTAAAGTTGAACGTCCTTTCCGGACCGTCAAGGAGGCACATGAAACTCTGTACCATTTCCATAAACCGGAAACGGAGCTGCAGGCCAACGAATGGCTCTGGAACTATCTGAGCCGTTATAACGCGCAGCGTCACCGCAGCGAGAAACACTCCCGACTGGAGGACTGGCTGGCAAATATCGGCCAGGAAGGTGTGAGGGATATGTGCAGCTGGGAACAATACTGTCGGTTCGCCCGGGAGCCGGAATCCCGCAAGGTGGGTGTTGATGCGCGGATAACGATAGACGGCACCGCATGGGAAGTTGAACCGGATATGGCGGGTGAAACCGTCATTCTGCTGTGGGGGCTGTTTGACGAAGAGATGTATGTGGAGTTTACCGGTGAAACATGGGGGCCTTATTATCCGGTGTCGGGGCCTGTGCCGCTGCACCGTTACCGGACGTTCAGACGCGGTAAAGCGGCTGAACGGGCCGATCGTATCCATGCTCTGGCCAGGCAGCTGAACATCCCCATCAGCGCATTGTCCGGCAGCGATCTCCGCGTGGTCAGTGATGACACTCAGCAGCGCATTGATGCGTTGCCACATCAGCCCTTTGATACCCGAAAATTTGAATACCACTTTCCCACCGTTATTGCGGCAAAACTGGCAATTGCCGACGATCTGGCCATACCGCTGGCCAGAATGTCGGATGAAGACCGGGCGTTTATCGACAGTATTCTGACTGAGACGCTTAACCGTAGTGAAGTACTCGCCCGCATCAGAGACTATTTTCGTAGCAGACAATCAGGAGAGGACCATGCGGGTTGAAGTGATGGAGCATTATGGACTGACGCAGTCTATTGAACAGGCCGGGTATTATGAAACTGCCCACCATAAGCAGCTGATGAAAGACATTAAGGGTGCGATACGCGAAGGACGACTGATAGCGGTCTGTGGCGTGGTGGGAAGCGGTAAAACCGTCACTCTGCGACGCCTGCAGCAGCAACTGCTGGATGAAAATAAAATCATTGTCGCCCGCTCCCTGTCGGTGGACAAACAGAGTGTCCGGCTCGCCACGCTGATTAATGCCCTGTTTTATGACCTGGCACAGGATAAACAGGTGCAGATCCACAAACAAGGTGAACGCCGCGAGCGTGAGCTGCAGGAACTGGTCAAAAAAGGCAAACGCCCGGTGGCGCTGTTTGTTGATGAAGCCCATGACCTGAACGGTAATACACTAACGGGGCTCAAACGGCTGATGGAAGTGGTTGAAGACGGCGGTGGTAGGCTGTCCGTCGTTCTGGCCGGTCACCCAAAACTGCGTAATGACCTGCGTCGTCCGACGATGGAGGAAATTGGCTATCGTACCGATATTTTTACACTGGACGGGATCACCGGCAGTCAGCGTGAATATATCCAGTGGCTGCTGAAGACCAGCACCGGTAAGGGTAAGCCGGAAGATATTCTAACGACCGAAGCCGTTGACCTGCTGGCGATGAAACTGCGAACACCGCTGCAGGTCCAGTTGCACCTGACGCTGGCGATGGAAGCAGGATACCAGACGGGCGAAAAACCGATTACTGCCACTCTGGTTGAATCCGTGCTGTCACGTCAGCTGGATGACCTGGAGCCGACGCTCACGCGACATGGTTACCGGCTGAAGGATATGGTGGAGCAGTTCGATGCAAAACCAGCTGAAATCAGGGCATTATTTAATAATCAGTTAGACCCTGCCCGCACGGCCGAACTACGCGACAGAATGCTGGCGGTCGGTCTGCCAATATGACGATGTTGATTTGCAGTTATTGTGAGCCCGGTGGAATGGATTGCGAGCCGGGCAGGATAAATGCGAGCCCATTATCACCTAATGTGAGCCGGTGGCGTTTTTCATTTGCAGTTAATGTGAGCCAAAATTGGCGCTGATTGCGAGTCGGGGGGATTTCGATTGCGAGCCGCTACAAATAGCTTCGCATATTACCGCTCCACTTTAGCCAGACCCTGTTGATTGCCGGGAAACAGTGAAGCGGCATTCATAAATTGTGCTACCTGTTTCAGTAACTGCCACATGTACCGACACTGATGATTTCTCGTTATGGTTTCGTGTAACGACAACCACAGTCGCTCTATCGGATTCAGCCACGGCGAATACATCGGCAGGAACAGCAACCGGAACTTCGGGTTTTCTTCCAGCCAGCGTTCCACTTTGCGGCTTTTATGGATGATGTAGTTATCCGCCACCAGTGTGATGGTTTTCGCCCGCCTGTATGTACGGCGTAACGTTTCTAACAGACTGATAAATAAATCAGAACTCTTGCTGCTGCCACTGACGTAGTGAACCCGTCCCGTACCTGAATGCAGTGCGCCTGCCAGATAATGCTTCTGGTTCTGTCCCGGCGTGGCGATGCGTTTCTGTTGCCCTTTGGGCATCCAGTCAGCGCCAATTTTTGGGTTCAGGTCGATGTCGACTTCATCCTGATAAAACACAGGATGTGCAGTCTGCTCCTGAGCCAGCGCCTGATCAATGACAAGCCGTTTTTCTTCATAGTGCGGATCTTTGATTTTCAGCGTTGGCGCTGCCCCGCGCCAGACCATATCTGCCTGCCTCAGATATCGGTGCAGGGTGGAGCGGTGCAGCGTCACATCAAAAAGTCGGTTGATGACGAGTGCCAGAAGCTCCGTGCTCCAGCGTGAGCGCAGCCAGCCAAAATCCTTCGGGGAACGCTGTACCAATAGTGGCAAGAGCTGAAGGATATCAGCGACCGGCCAGCGTGGAGCACGTCCGGGTCTGAGGCTTTTTAGTCCTTCAACACCATGTAAAGTAAACCAGTTTATCCATCGACCAACGGATGAACGGGCGGCACAGAGTAATCTGGCAACGTCAGTGACGGTCATTCCCTGATGCAGCATCAGCATGGCGATAAGCCGTCGCGCATGGTTTTTATCGTGGGTTTGTTGGGCCTCTTTGCGCATCAGTTGTCGTTCTTCATCAGGAATTGCTGCTATGATCGGCATCGCTCAGTCCGGTTGGTGATTTGTGATGTTTGGCGATTGATCAGATCGCACAATCCGGGCTGAGTTCTCTTTCAGTGATCTACTATTTTGCGAAGCTATTTAGTGCACACTAATCGATTTTTCAGACAACCTTTCTCGCCTGGCGTGAGTTTTCGTTCGACTGAACCTATAAAAAGGCTCTGCATTCTGTCCTGTAGTGCGCCAGGCCTAATAACGCCTCCCGTTTAATTCCGGCCCGGTCGTACATCGGTTCTGTTCATTTATGGGATCGCGACTTTTTCGTTGTAATGCTTCAAGAGCGATTTTTTGTTCTGCGGTCAACTCAACATTCATAGCCATCAGCATGATCCTGATTATTTTTGAAACCAAGCATCTTCATTGATCATGGGTATACATCGTTGTTATCCAGCTATACATCATAACAGGTCAATTAAATCCACTCAGAAATAAAGTCAGGGTATGCATAAAATCTATCGCCCATAATCCTATCCAGTAACACCATGATTAGTAAGAACTAATCAGTCTGTGCAAAAAAAGGTCACCGCCATCCTGTTTTTGCACATCAAAACATTTTTTCAGGATTATTCTGAAAAAAAAGGAGATATTATGGATTTCTTGATTAATAAAAAATTAAAAATTTTCATAACACTGATGGAAACAGGTTCCTTCAGTATCGCAACATCAGTACTGTATATCACCCGAACCCCGCTGAGCAGGGTTATTTCAGGCCTGGAAAGAGAGCTGAAACAAAGACTCTTTATACGGAAGAATGGCACTCTTATCCCAACCGAATTTGCACAAACTATTTATCGAAAAGTAAAATCCCATTATATTTTCTTACATGCACTGGAGCAGGAAATCGGACCTACGGGTAAAACGAAACAACTAGAAATAATATTTGACGAAATTTATCCGGAAAGTTTAAAAAATCTGATCATTTCAGCACTGACCATTTCCGGCCAAAAAACAAATATAATGGGGAGAGCCGTTAACAGCCAAATAATAGAAGAACTGTGTCAGACAAACAACTGCATTGTTATTTCTGCCAGAAATTATTTTCATCGGGAATCGCTTGTCTGCCGGACATCAGTGGAGGGTGGGGTCATGTTATTTATTCCTAAAAAATTCTTTCTCTGCGGCAAACCTGATATCAACAGGCTGGCCGGAACACCTGTACTTTTTCATGAGGGGGCTAAAAATTTTAATCTGGACACCATATACCATTTTTTTGAACAGACACTAGGTATTACCAACCCTGCATTCAGTTTTGATAACGTCGATTTGTTCAGTTCACTGTACCGGTTACAACAAGGGCTGGCGATGTTACTCATCCCCGTCAGAGTCTGTCGGGCTCTGGGATTATCAACAGATCACGCACTGCACATCAAAGGCGTAGCGCTCTGTACCTCCTTGTATTACCCGACCAAGAAACGGGAGACACCAGATTATCGTAAAGCTATAAAACTGATACAGCAGGAACTGAAACAGTCCACCTTCTGACCTTATGCAGCGTAAGGGCCGCAACACCTGTATTCACGGCATTTGCCAGATTCAGATTGTCAGCAATCCCCATCCTCCATAGCGGTAGTTCACCGCGGAGCATGGAGTAAACCGGCTGGTCGCCGTCAATCTGACACAGAATCAGTTTGATGCTCTGGTGGATTACCTAAAACATGGGCATTAACGCGCTGGCTCACGCCACTTTACTGAAGAAACTGAATAACGGTGACTATGACGGCGCAGCGAATGAATTCCTGAAATGGGACCACGCCAGCGGTCAGGTTGTTCCCGGCCTGACCCGACGCCGGAGCGCTGAACGTTGTTTATTCCTGAGTTAATTTGTTGTGCCATCTTTGCACACCGGGAACCGCGATTCCGCACAGCAGAAAAATAGCACATAAATAAACTCAATATAAGCCACTCATTTTCTGGCAATACAAAATAATTCCCCTGCAGACATTATCAGTCTTCAGGATTTCATTCTGTTTATTTTCAGGAGTCATCATTATTTATGAATATGAATCAGACCACCAGTCCGGCACTTTCACAGGTCGAAACCGCCATCCGGGCCCCGGCAGGGAATTTTGCAAAATATAATTATTATTCCGTGTTTGATATTGTCCGTCAGACCCGTAAACAGTTTATTAACGCCAATATGTCATGGCCGGGCTCCCGCGGAGGTAAAGCCTGGGACCTGGCGATGGGCCAGGCGCAGTATATCCGCTGCATGTTCCGAGAAAATCAATTGACCCGCAGAGTTCGGGGGACCTTGCAGCAGACACCGGACAATGGCACGAACCTGAGCAGTTCCGCTGTCGGCGGTATTCAGGGACAGGCAGAGCGTCGGCCGGACCTGGCCACCCTGATGGTGGTTAATGATGCCATTAACCAGCAAATACCGACCCTGCTGCCGTATCATTTTCCACACGACCAGGTGGAGTTATCTCTGCTGAATACCGATGTGTCGCTGGAAGATATTATCAGCGAGAGCAGCATTGACTGGCCGTGGTTCCTGAGCAACTCGCTGACCGGCGATAACAGTAACTATGCCATGGAGCTCGCCAGCCGGCTGTCACCAGAGCAGCAGACACTGCCGACCGAGCCGGACAACAGTACCGCCACTGACCTGACCTCTTTTTACCAGACCAATCTGGGGCTGAAAACCGCCGACTATACGCCATTTGAAGCACTGAATACCTTTGCCCGACAGTTAGCGATTACCGTTCCCCCAGGTGGAACAGTTGATTGCGGGTACTCTGCGTGCCAGCCGGCAGTTTAGCTTCCCGCGCTACCAGAGTAGTGAGCAGCAGACCATTCTGCAGAATCTGAGCGACGTCATTGTTCAGGTGCATTCTACCGCGCTGTACGGCGGCAGCACTTTTGAACAGGCCGTAGAGCAGACGCTGTAAGCAGAAAATATACCTGGCCATCGTCAGACGGCCAGTTTCAGGAGATAGTGTATGTTGATACTAAATGGTTTTTCATCTGCCACTTTAGCGCTGATCACTCCCCCTTTCCTGCCAAAAGGGGGCAAGGCGCTGAGTCAGTCAGGCCCTGACGGCCTAGCCAGTATAACGCTGCCTCTGCCCATCAGCGCCGAACGCGGCTTTGCGCCTGCGCTGGCGCTGCACTACAGCAGCGGTGGCGGCAATGGCCCCTTCGGCGTGGGCTGGTCCTGCGCGACAATGAGCATTGCCCGCCGCACCAGCCATGGCGTGCCGCAGTATAACGACAGCGATGAGTTTCTGGGGCCGGACGGAGAAGTGCTGGTTCAAACGCTCAGCACCGGTGATGCCCCCAATCCCGTCACCTGCTTCGCGTACGGTGACGTATCGTTCCCGCAAAGCTACACGGTGACCCGCTATCAGCCCCGCACGGAGAGCAGTTTTTATCGCCTGGAGTACTGGGTGGGCAACAGCAACGGCGATGATTTCTGGTTACTGCATGACAGTAACGGCATCCTGCACCTGCTGGGGAAAACCGCCGCAGCACGCCTCAGCGATCCGCAGGCCGCCTCTCATACGGCGCAATGGCTGGTTGAGGAGTCGGTGACCCCTGCCGGCGAGCATATCTATTACTCCTACTTGGCGGAGAACGGTGACAATGTGGACCTCAATGGGAACGAGGCCGGACGCGATCGCAGCGCCATGCGCTATCTCAGCAAGGTACAGTATGGCAACGCGACCCCCGCCGCCGATCTGTACCTCTGGACTAGCGCCACACCCGCGGTACAGTGGCTGTTCACCCTAGTGTTTGACTACGGCGAACGTGGTGTAGATCCACAGGTACCGCCTGCATTCACTGCTCAGAACAGCTGGCTCGCCCGCCAGGATCCCTTCTCCCTGTATAACTACGGCTTTGAGATCCGCCTCCATCGCCTGTGCCGCCAAGTCCTGATGTTCCACCACTTTCCTGATGAACTGGGTGAAGCCGATACGCTGGTTTCCCGTCTGCTGCTGGAGTATGACGAAAATCCGATACTGACACAGCTTTGCGCTGCTCGGACGCTGGCCTATGAAGGCGACGGTTATAGAAGAGCTCCTGTCAACAATATGATGCCACCGCCACCGCCACCGCCTCCTCCGATGATGGGAGGTAATTCATCTCGACCAAAATCAAAATGGGCGATTGTAGAGGAATCAAAGCAGATTCAAGCTCTGAGGTACTATTCAGCTCAAGGGTACAGTGTGATTAATAAATATTTACGTGGGGATGATTATCCTGAAACACAGGCAAAAGAAACTCTGCTCTCCAGAGACTATCTTTCCACAAATGAACCCAGTGATGAGGAGTTTAAAAATGCCATGTCAGTTTATATAAATGATATTGCGGAGGGATTAAGTTCACTTCCCGAAACAGATCACAGAGTCGTATACCGGGGCCTGAAGCTTGATAAGCCTGCATTATCGGATGTGCTGAAGGAATACACTACTATAGGTAATATAATAATAGATAAAGCTTTTATGAGTACATCGCCAGATAAGGCATGGATAAATGACACTATTCTCAACATATACCTAGAAAAAGGACATAAAGGTAGAATACTCGGAGATGTTGCACATTTTAAGGGAGAGGCAGAGATGCTTTTCCCTCCAAATACTAAACTCAAAATCGAAAGCATTGTAAATTGTGGATCCCAAGACTTTGCAAGCCAGCTTAGTAAGCTGAGATTAAGTGATGATGCAACTGCTGACACAAACAGGATAAAAAGAATAATAAACATGAGGGTACTCAACTCATAGATACTAAGAATCTATTCCAGAAGTGGTATGAGCGGCCTAGCTCTATAAGGGGTTATACTCCGGAACCCCAGATTTTTCCGTCACCCTAGGCCCGCAAAGTAGTGCATCTAAACTTTTGCCATTACCCTTCTTTAACTTTCTGCTCGGAACGGACCGAAATATCATTTTTTCGCCTGATAAAAAATGAGGTTTTCTGGATAACTAATCGTTTTATTAAAAAAAACTGAGAATTTATATCTAATAATATGGCGATATATCCATATCGCAAAGGAGATTTCCCATGCCCATAAATAGGCCTAATCTAAATCTAAACATCCCTCCTTTGAATATTGTAGCTGCTTATGATGGGGCGGAAATACCATCTACAAATAAGCACCTGAAAAATAATTTCAACTCCTTGCACAACCAAATGCGGAAGATGCCGGTATCCCACTTTAAAGAGGCGCTGGATGTGCCTGACTATTCAGGGATGCGCCAGAGTGGTTTCTTTGCTATGAGCCAAGGTTTTCAGCTGAATAACCATGGTTACGATGTTTTCATCCATGCTCGTCGAGAATCACCTCAGTCTCAGGGCAAATTTGCCGGTGACAAGTTCCACATCAGTGTGCTCAGGGATATGGTGCCACAAGCATTTCAAGCGCTGTCCGGATTGCTGTTTTCAGAGGACAGTCCGGTAGATAAGTGGAAAGTGACCGATATGGAGAAGGTCGTTCAACAAGCCCGTGTTAGCCTGGGCGCTCAGTTCACGTTGTATATAAAACCAGACCAGGAAAATTCGCAGTACAGTGCGTCGTTTCTCCACAAGACACGGCAATTTATAGAGTGTCTGGAATCCAGACTATCCGAAAATGGGGTTATTTCAGGACAGTGTCCTGAGTCAGACGTTCATCCTGAAAATTGGAAATATCTCAGTTATCGTAATGAACTACGAAGTGGGCGTGATGGTGGTGAAATGCAGAGACAGGCTTTACGTGAGGAACCGTTTTATCGTTTGATGACAGAGTAAGTATGGGTTTGGGGAGCAACGGAACAGTAAACGCCGTTAAACAGCTATTTTAAATGCTCATTAATTTATTAATCAATAAATTACAAATTTTCATTGAAGGCTCCCCCCTTACTGACGAATTCCGGCACCGTAAAGGAATAACGCTCATGCATATTGATATGTCCGCACTGTAATGGTGAAAATTACATAAGCAAGAGCGTTTTTTGAAAAATATTATATTTAATGTTTTGTAATATGCATTTTATTGAGGTAGTGTAACTATGAGAGTTTCTGGTAGTGCGTCATCCCAAGATATAATATCACGTATAAATTCAAAAAATATCAATAATAATGATTCAAATGAAGTCAAGAGAATTAAAGATGCGCTTTGTATTGAATCAAAAGAGAGAATTTTGTATCCACAAAATTTGAGTCGAGATAATTTAAAACAAATGGCTAGATATGTAAATAATACATACGTCCATTACTCTGGGAACTGCGTTTTATTATCAGCGTGTTTACATTATAACATACATCACCGACAGGATATATTAAGTTCGAAGAACACTGCCTCTCCTACAGTGGGATTAGACAGCGCCATTGTTGATAAAATCATTTTTGGTCATGAGCTTAACCAATCATATTGTTTAAATTCCATCGATGAGGTGGAAAAAGAAATATTAAACCGTTATGACATTAAGAGGGAAAGTTCTTTTATCATTAGCGCAGAGAACTACATAGCTCCAATAATTGGCGAATGTAGACATGATTTCAACGCTGTGGTTATCTGTGAATATGATAAAAAACCA
Organism: Salmonella sp. 3C; assembly: GCF_025426275.1. NCBI lineage: Bacteria > Pseudomonadati > Pseudomonadota > Gammaproteobacteria > Enterobacterales > Enterobacteriaceae > Salmonella > Salmonella sp. 3C. The sequence continues at coordinate 21,975 of NZ_CP104859.1, read as the reverse complement.
TATGTACAATTCATTGATTCTTGGAAAACATCCAACATACTTCCTAGCTTACAAGAAATAAAAAAACACTTCTCATCATCAGGGGAATTTTATGTCAGGGCTTATGATGAAAAACACGATTGATAACTTTTTTAAATATTCATTTTATGAATGGTAAGTTAATAGAGAGCCTTAGCAAGATCCGCTGTAAACCCTCGCCCAATGCGGGCGGGGATATAAGGCGAAAAGCCCGAAGGGCTTTAGGGCAGGCTACTCCGGCGTATTCTGTCTGAGCACGTATGCTTTAAGCGTTTCTATCGTGGCACCACCGGCGCTACAGGCAAAGTAAGAACGAGACCACAGCAGCCCGGTTTTGCTCTGCATCCGCAAGTGGGTATTCTGCTGACGGAGAAGCCGCGACGATACCGACTTTAAATTATTTACCATCACGCTGACCCCCAGTTTTAGCGGATACGCTATCAGCAGATGGACGTGATCTTGTTCACCATCCATCTCGATAATTTCGCACTCCAACTTTGCCGCAGCCGAACCAAAAGCATCACGTAACTGAGCGATAATCTGCCCGTCAAACAGCTTGCAGCGGTATTTTGTCGTAAAGATTAAATGCACAACCAGCTTACTTACACTATGCCGTTTACGAAGAAAGCCTTCCAGTGATTCGTGGTGATTACTCAATTGAATTTTTCACTTAACATGTTAAAATAAATACAATATATTAATGAGCGCTGAATATGTTAAGAGCCACGAAAGTATGCATATATCCGACACCGGAACAGGCGGAGCACCTTAACGCCCAGTTCGGTGCAGTCCGTTTTGTGTACAGCAAATCTCTGCATATCAAGAAACACGCTTATCAACGACACGGCGTAAGTTTAACCCCGCGTAAAGACATTAAACCGCTTCTGGCTGTAGCGAAAAAATTCCGTAAATTCCGTAAATTCCGTAAATTCCGTAAATACGCATGGCTAAAGGAATATGACTCTATTGCGTTGCAACAGGCGGTGATCAATCTCGATGTTGCCTTTTCCAACTGCTTCAATCCGAAGCTAAAAGCCCGCTTCCCTATGTTCAAGCGCAAACACGGCAAGCTGTTGGGGTAAAAGTGCTGGATGGTGCGGTCAGAATCCCGAAAATCCCGGTGATTGAAGCACAATTGCATCGTGAAATTACTGGCACGTCACCTCCTGCTTACGGTACTCGAGGATAATGTCATTGTTACGGTCAGTCAGGTCGTAGCGGCTGCCCGCCAGGCTGCGCAGGGCGCCCACGGCATCCGGATCCAGCTGGCTGCGCAGGCTGTCACCAATGCGGTAACTCGCTTCTGCCCCGAAGCGGGTGTCATGCTCCCCGGCCTTGCCGGCGCGCTGCTCCGCGCTGAGCTTCAGCAGCGGCACCGGAGTCCAGCTGACCCCGGCGGTCAGGGCGTGCGGGTTCTTCTGCCGCTCATCCTTCCCGAACAGGCCCACTTCATTTCCGTAATACTGCTCATACACCATCTTCGCCCCGAGCTGCGGGTACGACGGCAGGTAGCCTTCAGCACGCAGGTCCCAGCCGCTGGCCGGACGCTCTTCGTAGTCCTCCACATCCGGGGAGGTTTTCCAGCCGGTCAGGCCGACATAGGCGTTGGCGGAAAGCTTAAGGAAGTCGCGCCAGTATTCTCCGCCGAAGCCGGCGCGGGCGTGGTCGCGGGAGAGGTCATAGTCGAGGAAGATGTTCGCCCCGAGCATGTCAGACGGCCGGAAGTGACGGTAACCATCCCGGCGGCGGCCTGACCGTCCGGATGGCTGGCGAGGAAGCTGCCGGCCTGTGAGGCCATGCCGGCCATCTGCTGCGCCTGCGCGTCCTCATTTTCCCGGTCAGCAGCAAACGGACCGCGGGCGTCATGGCGGTTATTGTCACCTTTCCCGCCGGTCAGCGGGACCGCCGGCACGTCAAGCTCGTCGCCTGCCGCCAGCCCCGCGCACGGCGCAGCCAGCTGCTGACCGCGGCCTTCAGCTGAGTCGCGGAGGCGGTGCGCGGCAGCAGGCAGTCCGGCCTGAGACCGAGGGTGTTCAGGAAGACAGCCTGTCCTCCTGAGCCCAGCAGCGCCAGTTTCAGGGACAGTGATGTCCTGGCGTGATGGCAGGCCGGGAGAGGCCGCCAGCAGCACATGGCTGCCTGCCGGCGGCGCGGTCTGTAACCACCGGGCAACACTCATGTTCACGGGGTCCAGATGTGCGAGCAGGCGCGTCAGCGCCAGGCGGGTAAACTGACAGTCACTGACGATAATCAGCATGATGCCTCCCGGACCGGGCAGGCTGCCTGCCAGGCGGCTAGTTTTGCCGTATCACCGCCGGCCGGGCGGGACAGCAGCCAGTGCGCCATCTGGCGGTCATACTGCCGGTCACTCACCTTCCCGCCCGGCCGGTCTGTCCGCTGCCGGCGGATGGTGTCCGGGCGGGATTCCACTGCCCGGATACGCACCACGAGCTGGGCGCGGCCTCCCCGCACGGGGTGCAGGCGGGAATCAAAGCAAATGTCGTCGTCATTGTGACGGTTACAGATGTAATTGAGGATACCGCTGGCACGGCGGGGCTCAATGCTGAACGCCTCGCTGACGTCATCGCGGGTAAACTCCCGGCCCAGAAACAGCCCCCACCAGGCCACGGCCCGGTACAGGGACAGGGTGCCCAGATGGCGGATGCCCGGGGGCATGTAAAACCCTTCATGGTTGCTCTGCCTGCCGGCAACGGTCCGGAATAACAACGGCTGGTTCATAGAAATGACTCCTGTGCGCATAACTTAACCAAAGGCCGGCTGGCTTTTTTGCGTCAGCCGGAAATGAAACAGCCCGAAGGGCATCGGGGCGCCGCAGTGCCAGCCCTGCAGGTAATCGCCCCCGCGTCCCGCAGGCGCGCCGCCTGCGCCGGGGTCTCGATACCTTCGGCAATGACCCGGGCCCCCTGGCACCGGGCCAGACTGACGGTGCGCGCAATCATCCGATCAGCCACCGTGCTGGCGGGACCGGCATGACCGGTGCCGAAGTCGTCCACGGCGAACCGCAGCCCCCCGGCGGCAAGCTGGCGGAATACCGCCGCCTGAGGAAAGGCGCGGATATCTTCCCGCTCGGTGATTTCAAAGACGGGGGTCATGCCGGCCTGCTCCAGCCGGATGCTGAGGGCCAGCAGGTGCGGACGGAAAAGCGGCGTCATAACCAGGCTCAGGCTGAGATTCAGCGTCATCATCAGCCTGCGGCCGGCACTGCGGGCAAGGTCCTGCCCGTCCCCGCAGACCTCGTCGGCCAGTCCGCGCAGCAGCGCTCCGCCGAGGCCGGTGGCTTCAATGGCGGGAATAAAGTTCCCGGCGCTCAGCAGGCCCTTCTGCGGATGCAGCCAGCGGGCCAGCATTTCGCAGCCCACCACCTCCCCTCCTGTGGCGCAGACAATGGGCTGATAAAACGGCGTAAACTCCCGGTTCCGGATGGCCTGTTGCAGGCGAAAGGCTGAAAAATGCATACACGTCTCTATGAACCTCCTTTGAGCATAGCCACTGCATCAGCACCCGGCATCTGAAACTGCACCCGGTGTCGTGCGGCAACATCAAGCGCAAACACTTTCGTGTACACTTCCGTCGAGCTCACCGATTTGTGTCCCATCAGCGCCTGCAGCACCTTCAGCGGTATGCCGGCGTACAGCATGTGCATCGCATAGGAGTGGCGGAATGTATGGGGTGTCACCGGGACTGAGAACGTCACGTCGTCAGCCGCTGCGGCCTCAACCGCCTCCCCAATCCAGGTACGGACCGTCCGGTCGGTGATCTCCCAGAGGCGCGCCTTTTCCGTTCTGCCGGTACGTCTGTTACGACGCTCCAGCGGGATTTTCAGCGTGGCCACCATCATCTGCAGTTCGCTGACATACTGGTTATCAGAAAGCGGCACCAAGCGGTGGGGCTGGCTGCCGGACGGCATCCGTCCTGCCGTTCTGGCCGCCTTTTCCGCCCGCTGTTTCAGAGTGGCCAGCTGCACAAACGGATAAGGTGGTGCCAGCGAAAAGTCTCCCCGTGTCAAGGCCAGCGCCTCGTTAATCCGTGCGCCGGTATTCCATAGAGTGGCCAGCAGCATCCTGCGATGCAGATCAGGGACGTAGTGGAGCAGGGCACTTACCTCCGGAGCCAGCAGATATTTCGGGTAGTCGTCATGCTGCATTGCCATCTGGCGCAGTGCGAGGGCCGCCGGGTAATCAATGGCCACCGGCAGCAGGGCGGACGCTGCCTGCGTACAGACAGCAGGTAACGGTGGCTGACTCATGTCCTCTCTCCGTTAAGTGAAATATTCCGGGACATCATGTTTTTTCCCCGGAGTCATCTCTGGTTTCAGTCTGAACCCTGTATAAAGGATACCAGTCGCCGCTGTGACGGTTCTGCCGTTCGGCCACCGGTGTCATGGCCGCAATCGTGGCACGTGAGTAACCCGCTTTCAGCAGCGCCGTACGGGTCAGCAATTGTTTTCCCGGATCGGTCGCGGGCGTGGCGAGCCGTAGCGGATAGAGTGCGCGCAGCCGTTCCGCTTCTGAAGCGTGATACAGTGGCCAGCCCTGACGACGTCCGACATAGGCCGCGCAGGCGCGAAGTTCGTTACGAAACCAGGTGTCGGCCGGAAACCAGCTCGCCGGATGCAAATCCGCAGGTATATCCCGGGAGCCGGCGTACACCGTCGTGAACCGCTCTTCCGGCGTCAGCAGGGACACGGATTTTCCGAAAAAGACCTGTGCAAACTGTTCTGTCGTCTCCCTGACCGGCAGGGCATCCGATGCCGGACTGAGACCGGTGGATTCAGTATCCGGACAGATGCGTGACCGTGTCATGAGGTGGTGTTCTCCCTGTCAGTACGCAGTCGCCAGACCGTCCCGCCGAACTCCGTTCCCCCGAGGGTCTGTGTCCAGGTTTCCTCGCAGACCAGCCACTTCTGTACCACCGCAAAATCCACATGACAGAGTGGGGTATCCCCGCGTTCACCGGGGGTTTCCAGCACAAGCCCGTCCGGAACGATCGGAGAGGGCGTACCCGCCAGTCTGGCGGAGCGGCGCCAGAAACTCCGCACACAGCCGCCCTGACGTAGACTACTGAGCAGCACCTGTTCGCTGACACGCATATCAGATCCCCCGGAACATCAGGTTAATGGCGTTTTTGATATCGTTCTCCCGGAGGCTGAGATCGGCCACCTCTTCCCCGATGACGGTGGCCGGCACACTGGTCATATCCGTGGTCAGCAGGCGGTAAGGCTCATCCCCGATATGCATCACCGGGTAAAGATCGCGGGGAACCTTTTCCGACAGCAGACGGGCGCTGACCAGCGGGACAGCCATCCGCCGTCCGGGGGTGTCAATGATGTCGCTCTGCACGTCCACAAACAGCCGGTAGCGACTCTCCCTTTTACAGGTGTAAACCTTAAACTGCATATCACCAGTTCCTGTTGTCGTCAGCAAACGATCCGTTAGCCTCTATAAAGCTGGCCACCTCAGCCATACCTTCCCGATTTTCTTCCTGCCAGCGTTCGGCTCGCAGACGGCGGGCTTCGTTCTGCATGGTCGTACTGACCAGACCGGAGATATTCACGTCGTATGCCTTGAGCAGCTGATAGCTGTCGCTGTCCACTGTCACTGTAATTCGCTGCTTCATGATTCACCTCTTTTTTACATACTTCAGGTATGCAATTAAGTATACATTCCGATGAAGCAAAAATCTGCCACGCATTGTGAATACTGTTAACCAGCTTATAGTGACTGAGTTAACTGTTCGCCGCCATTATCTACATATCTCTTATATGTATTTTCTCGTGCATTTTACTGATGCATGTTTTCAATCCTTAAAACGCATACTGTTATCACGCTATTAGTAAATCACTCATCTTTTTCATAATGAAACTTTAACCACATGCAATTACAATCCAACTTATAAAAACGTAACGGAATTACAGGACGGCTATTTTCAGGTGATCCGATTTTTTGTCTATTCACGACTTTCCGGAAGTGTACCACGGTCAGGGAATAAGCAAAGCGGTCTTTTCTGCCCTGCACGCCGGGTCACAGGGAAGGGGTATAACACAACATCTGGTAGCAACAGCAGATGACTGAGCCGCTACATCTTGTGTTACCGGGTCGCGGCGCACCGGTGAGGATAAAGAAGATCCGGGACCACCAGAAATCGGATCTGCGCGGGGAAAGAGAGAAAATCACATAGGCTGAACATATCCATATGCCTGACATCTGCATATCCGTGGCATACGCATATCCTAACCATCTGCATATGCTGAATCTATACATATGCCGAACATCTGCCTATACTGAACATATGCACACACCCGGTGCAATGAACATCATTCCGGATATGCATCACATATCCACACTTACCCGGGAGAGAATCATGAGAACCGTATCCATTTTTAAAAACGGCAACAACCGCGCCATCCGCCTTCCACGCGATCTGGATTTTGAGGGGGTGAGCGAGCTGGAAATCGTCCGGGAAGGGGACAGCATCATCCTGCGCCCTGTCCGGCCGACCTGGGGCTCGTTCGCGCAGCTCGAAAAAGCTGACCCGGACTTTATGGCGGAGCGCGAGGACGTTGTCAGCGACGAAGGACGCTTTGAGCTATGAAACAGCCACGTACGAAGACCTATATGCTCGATACCTGTATCTGTTCGTTCATCATGCGCGAGCAGTCGGAAGCGGTGCTGAAGCGCCTTGAGCAGGCGGTGCTGCGCGGCCACCGTATCGTGATCTCGGCCATCACCTACTCCGAGATGCGCTTCGGCGCCACCGGACCTAAGGCCTCGCCGCGTCTCGTCCAGCTGGTCGACGCGTTCTGCGCCCGCCTCGATGCCATCCTGCCCTGGGATCGCGCTGCGGTAGACGCCACCACGGAGATTAAGGTGGCACTGTGCCTCGCCGGGACGCCGATCGGTCCGAACGACACGGCGATTGCCGGGCATGCCATCGCCGCCGGTGCCGTGCTGGTGACGAATAATACGCGGGAATTTGAGCGGGTACCGGGCCTGGTACTGGAAGACTGGGTAAGTTAACGCTGTAAAACAAAATGTGCGGAGGCGTTTCCGCTCACGGCCTCCCGGTATGAGACTGACGTCGGCGACGCGCTGGACGCTCTGCTGGCACGCGCTAGATTCAGCGCCGCCCAGGCACAGGAGCTGCGGTGGCACCGCATACGCTGGCCGCTGACGGGTGATAAAGAATTTGAGCAGCGCTACGGGAAATTTTGATTAAACGCATCCGTGAAAAAAGGAATACTGAAAATGGCCAGAATTCAGTGCAACCGTGATCGGGGCAATAATTCATTCGACGGGGTGATTTGTCTGGCCCGGGGAAAATCGTTAACTGTGTACTACATGTTGCTTTTCGTTTTAAAAAACTTATATACAGCGAATGTTATTCAGAACGAAAGTACTTTCTCCAGCCGCAACCTGCTCATCTGGTATTCCTCATCTGTTACACTCCCCGCTTACAGTCTGTCCAGACCGTATCGAGTACTTCCGGGAGGAGCTCCTTCTCAGCCAAATTAAAGCCACACGGTCAGGATTATACCCAGAAGCCCGTTAATCGTGCTGCCCACAGGGGGGCGTATTTTTATCCGCACTCATGACGTCGTTGTCCGGCTGAAGCGGTAAAACCGGTCTGGCTCACTGACTATCCACAGCGAATTCCGGCCATCAGAAGCTATCCCTTCCGCCTGCGGAATGTCCCGCTCCAGACCACTGTGTCCCCGGCGCAGCGGCATCACCCACCAGCCGCCCTCGGGGTCTGACACCAGTACCAGGGCTGATTCATGGGAAAGCACATACAGCCGCCTGTTTTTCCTGTCGTAATGCAGGCCGGAGATATCCTTCAGGAACCACGGCAGGGACAACCGGTGCGTCAGTGAATCACTGACCGACAGAGAGTCATGGCTGTGGTCCGTTTCTAAAAAACGAAGCGGTTTCTTTTCCTGCGCCACTATCAGGGCATTCTCTCCCCGTCCACGGGCAAGGCCTTCAAAACCGGCATTGTCGCTTTTTCTGTCCACATCCAGGGTCAGGGTGTATGACGCCGGCGGCAGGACAGACGTATTCCTGTCAATGTGGTGGGTGGTGAGTATCCGCTCCCGTTCCCGGGACAGGACATAGCGGTTCCGGCCGAGATACTCAATGGCCTCAAAATCATGGTCGCCATCCGATGGTATCACCCGCAGCACGTTCCCGTCCGTGTCCAGCTCCACCACCGACGACGGATGGTCGGTCACGGCAAACAGCGTTCCGCTGTCCGGGTTCCACGTCAGGCCGGAGAGACCGCCCTGTATACCGGGAATGTCTTTTTCTGTCGCAAGCTGCCACTGCGTTTCCTCCGGGTACCAGGTTTCCGGAAAATACAGTGTGGCCGCACCGGCCACCATCAGAAGAGCGCCAGCCAGCAGTGCCGGTTTTTGTTTAAGTAAACGTCTCAGAGTCATGGTTCCGGATGTTCAGTTCATCGCATTACATGCAGTCAATGACAAACCAGAGCATGGCCAGGGCTCCGGTCAGGAAGCCGGAGATGAAAGCGCTGGTCAGCAGCAGTAAAATCAGCGCCCGGAGCGAAAAGCGTCCCCCGCCATACCCGGCGCGTCTTTCGTCATCCGGCATGTTGTCCTTCTGCAAAAAAATTCTCCGGGGAATTACCGGTATGGAGATGTCCGGATAAAAAGAGCTTTATTCCCGTAAGGCCTGTCATGCAGCCCCGGATTATATTCATTCAATATTCAGTAACAGAAATACCGATACAAAAAACACCAGTGATATTATGACGACAAAAGAAATACAGATGTAATAAATCATCTTCAGAAAGTTCATCAGTCAGTTACCGCAATATCTGTTCCAGCCACTTGTTCTCTCCATGCCCCTGTTTTACCGGATATCCGTCAGACCAGCCGCCATCGGCCGGACACGCCTTTACCTGCATTCATTTTCTCCACCACGCCCGCTCCCTCAAGCGTAACCAGATAAGCCCTGGCCTGGTATATTGTCAGCCCGGCCGCATCCGCAATACTCCGGGTTCTGACAGGTATATTTATCCTGCCGTTTGCCTGTGACTGCATAAAAGACAGAATTTTGTCGCAAGCGTCATTACTCATTTTGTTCTCCTGTGACTACGGGGAAGCAATGGTGTCCCGGAAGCTGAAATACCTGCCCCGGGTCTTCACATATCAGAACCGTTGTCCGGTTTCATCTGTAATCACCCCGGGTAACAGGCCGCTCGTGCACAGTACATGCAGGTTCTCCACCCCTGCATACTCCACCAGGCAGGCCCGGAGGTAATAATCCTTGCGTGATGCCGCCTTCAGTGAGGCATTCCTGTTTATGGCCGTACACAGGGATATCAGAGTCCGCTTTCGCAACTCAGTCAGTTCACCTGAGCTTTCCGGCCCGGCTCTTCCCTCAAGCGCCTGACGCAGCATGTCACGCAGCCGGAGGAGGCTGTCCCGGCCACTGATAACCTGCGCAGTTCCTCTCAGGAGCCGCATTTCCTGCAGCCGCGAAGGTACCAGAACAACCATGGGAACCGGACTGGCCGCGTGCAGCATTCTGATACCCTTCAGATGCCGCCCCCAGCCGGCCAGCGGCTCCGCACTCAGTGCCACCAGGGCCAGGTCATATGCCCCGGGAGGTGACATCTCCGGTCGCACCACGGCATACCCCATACCGGCAAGCAGATGTGACAGCCCCAGCAGTTCATATTCACAGTTCCCCGTCAGCAGTATGCGTTTCCGGCGGGACATGGCATTTTCCATTTATCTGCCCCCGCTAACTTAACGCCGGGCTTATCAGCTCTGCCAGCATGGCTGCCAGTCCCACAAGAACCAGCAGATAAACCGTGACCAGTACACGTACAGATATTTTCATTACGATCCCTGCTCAGAAATAGTTCACCACCGGCGTCAGGCTCCCCTGCCACCGGCTCACCGGCTCCTCTGCACCGGGAAAACGGACCCGGATACCCTCCAGGGACGTCAACCAAGCCCCGGCAATTTGATTTTTTGTGCCGTTATCCGGCAGGAAACTGCCGGGCATTACCGTAAAGGCGTCCGGCCGGGTCTTCAGACCCGAGTAAGACGGGTTCCACCGGTAATCTCTTACCTGCCACAGCAGGCGTTTTATATCCTGTGCCGCATCCGGCGTGACGTTGCCGCTGACCACGCTCCAGCCCTTCTCTGCGGTGGTACTGTCCTGCCAGGCCAGTACATGGCTGGCAGTAAAGGTAATTTCGCCATACCGCACCTGCCCCTTCGCCAGTTTGCCCCGGGCCTCAAGGCGGACGACGCCATGTCCGGCATGCAGCAGGCTTACCGACGGCTGCAGCCCGGGACGGGCTGATGTCAGGGTCGTGGTATACCCTTTAAGAATGTAATAACGTCTCCCCGGACGGCTTTCACTCACCATGCCCTCCTGCCGGCTCATCTCCAGCGGGACGGGCTGCCACTGCCAGGCCGTATCCCGGATATACAGTGTGCCGCTGAGTTCAGTCACGCCCACGGCCATGCCTTCCTGCCAGTGGGCCTGTACGACTGTCAGCGGCTGGCTGCTCACGGATGCGGATGCTAGCATCAGCAACAGATAATAGTTTTTCATTACACTTCTCCCCCGGTTACCTTTCCTGCGGAACTGTCAAAAAAAGAGCGGCCACCGGCCTCATATAAAGCAGCAGAAAACTCAGACAGCGACATTCTGGTCATGAATGTCGTGCCTTCCCCGAATACCAGCCTGACCCGGCCGTTATGTTCCTGCACCTGCCGGATATCCCGGACACTCACAAAGAAAAACACGCCGTCAGCCCGCTCCAGCCCCACAAAAACGGCGGGGCCCGGAACGGGTGACCGGGGGCCTGCAGCCTTACCGATATTCAATGCTCACCGCCAGGGAGGTATGCCAGCGGGACGGTACCGCCCCCTTAAAACGCAGCTCACCGCTGTCCGCCACCGTCTGTGCGCCGTATACCCCGTCAACCTGGCGCAGGGCGGCGTCACTGAACCGGCTCAGTCCGGACACGCTGCTGACCGTCATCTTCCGGAGCCAGACCGGGCCTTCACTGTCAAACAGGGTCTGCAGCACACCCGGCGTCTGCCCTGCCGGCATCACCTGCGTCTGTGGCGGCAAGCCGTTGCCCTGCAGGTCGCCATACAGCCCGGCATACTCCGCCCGGTCCCCCAGGACATGGCGCAGCACACCCGCCGCCTGCATCCGGAAGGTGAATGTCCCGGTACGGACATTTCCCTCCCCCGTCACCGGCAGTGTCACCGATGCCGTACCCGGCGCCGTCCACGTCAGTGCAAAACCCTCGGTTTCCTTACCGTACGTCACCTGCGGCGCAAGCCCCTCCCGGCCGGCCGGGGTGGTCAGGATAGTTTTTCCCAGCAGGACCGTCATGGCCGGCAGGGGAACCGGTATTACCTGCTCCCCACTGCGCAGGACAGAGACAGCTTTCGTGTTTATCTGTGTGTTCCCTTCCCCGACCTTCCAGACCCAGGGATTACGGGTGCTGGTCACCGGCCCGCCCAGCTTCAGCTCTCCGCTGAAGTCTTCCCCCGGCGTGTTCCACGCCAGCACACAGGACGGCAGCAGACTGGCGGCCAGCAGTAAAATCGTCATTCGTTTCATTGTGTTCTTCCTCTCCCTGCCCGTTCTTTACTGGACCGTCACCGTCACACTCAGCCCGGCCTGCCACTGCGCCGGCGTGTTTTCTGCCGGCAGGCGCAGCTCAAAATCCGAGACGGCGGACGCATAGGCCGCCGCCAGCCGGGTCACCCGGCCGTCAGCCAGCACGCCCTGACTGATAACCTGACCGTTATCTGCCGTGCTCATTCCGTTACCGAAGCCCCGGTTCAGCATCAGCAGGGAAGGCAGACGGCTTTTGAGCCACTGCGGCAGGGTGCCGGCCTGCACACCGCTCACGCTCTGCCCGTTTACGAGCGACATGCCTGCCGGCAGAACCGCCCCGTCTTCCTGGTGTCCGGCGCTGACGGCCATTCCCTGGTCAAGGGTGAAAGAAAGCTGTCCCGCCACGTGACCGTTCTCCGGGTTACGTACCGGGACAGAGGCGCGGAAGTGTTGCGCCGTCGTGCTGCCGCCATCCGTCACGGAAAACGGCTGCCCGTTACTGCTGAAGGAGATAAAAGGGGTGAAGCCGGGACCACCGCGCTCTGCCACCTCATACAGATGGCCTTCCAGAAACGGCAGGGAGCCCTTGCCGCGTAAATCAAAAACCAGTTGTCCGTTCGCTGTACGGGCATCAGCGGTATCCACCGCCCATGTCTGGTCAGGGGAGCCCACCTGCCAGGTCCATTTCGGAGCCTCGTCAGTGACCAGACCGTGAAACTGTATTTCCCCGCCGTCAAGAATTCCGGCCCGGGGTGCTGCGGAATAAAACAGGGCCAGCGCGGCCAGGGCGGAAATAATAGATTTATAATGATGCGTTATTTTCATCGTTATTCACTCTGTTTTATCCGTTGGTCATAATTAATAAACAACGAGCATTCAGATAAGCCGAAAAGAATAAACCCGGCACCGGCGTACGCGGACATTTCCTGACTGACAGAGAAGCAGGAAATAACTATGCCGGAATACCGGGTTTATTACCGGTGAATGGCCGTAAAACGGCTCACCGGATTTTAGAGTCAGGCAAAAATCACATCCTGTTTATGCCTAGCTGCCTGCTGCATTACTGATAAGAAACAGTAACGCTCATCTGAGCATTCCAGTCACTTGGTACGCCGTCTTTAGGGAAAGATAGTTGGCCTGATTTAGCCACAATCTCAGAACCATATACCCCCTGAATAGTTTTAGCATCAGCGCGATTAAATACATTTGGACCAGTGTAAGAGCTTTCAACGGCATCCTGGGCAATGGTGATCATATCTGCACCCAAAATACGGGGTAGATGATCTTTGACTTGTGTAGAAGTCATTGATTTAACATAGGCAGCATTCTGCATGTAACCATTACCATTTGCTTTTGAAGTATCAGCTACCGTCTGATATATCACCCTATCGGTAGGGCGGTCAGCAGTTGCCCCCCTAGGTGATATTTGCTAAAGCGAACATATCCATGTTGAAGGTAAGTGTACCAGTTTTAAATGAAAAAAAATTCAACTACAGCCGGAGTCCATTTTACCGGTGGTAAGACAGGAATCAATTTTTTCACAGGGCTGAGGAAAACACATCCAAGCATTAAAAACAAATCATCCTTCAATATAAAAAGCGGGAGGGACATAGTGATGATAATATTTTCATAAGCATTAAAACTCTTAATTGCGATATATATTAAACATATTCCTGATGGTATATAAGTACTATATAAAACGTAGGGGTAATATCATTCTGTTTTATGATGAGTTAATATTCAGAAAGAATAAAATAATCTACAAAATATCATTCACTACTATAAAATTCAGGCCGGTTGTATTCCGGCCTGAGACGTAGGAAATAATTATTTGTAAGCCACCATATAGCTGATGGTGGACTGGTATGCACCAGCAACCTGGCCACCCACTAACTGAGTTTTGAACTGCAGACCTTCACCATCGGTTTTCAGTTTCTCCCCTTCAAACAGTACAGCGTTATTCGTGCTGTTAACCGGCTGGTTTGGCGTTTTACTGTTGACTGCAGTCAGAGTGGCATATGCCCCCGTGGCAGTGCCAGTAGATACAATCCCTTGCTACAGAAGCCATAATCATCTTTTTCATAAAGTCAACGTTTTATAATTAAGTTTTTTGACGAGTACAACGCATGAAAAAATTATGTGTATTGTTCACATTGCAATACCTAGAGGTTACTGAATTCTTTTCTAGGAAAAGACGTTATTCGCTCATCCCACATATTTATATTGTGCTAATGTTAAAAAATTCAATTTAGACAGAAAATAACGTTGTTATAACCCCGCGCATAATCAACTATGATAAGTTTTTGAGAAAAAAAACACGCAAACAACGAACAGTGTGAACGCAAAATACGAATAACGATACTACTATTGCTCAAATAACGTGCTTACAAATTCAGTATGTCCTTTAGCCCCATCTAATAGTTATTACATTGTTATTTTTGTATGCATTTGTTACGTCCTGATATCGTGTAACTGCATACCCAGTGACGGCTACGCTATCCGCATTATTCTTCTCCGCCCTGATCGACGGGATTGTCCGCGCACTGGGTCAGAAACAATGGGTAAATATACTTTCCTCGATACACTGCATTGTTAGCGCAAACAATGAGATCCACTATCGGTTGAATATACGTAATTCTGGTACATTTGATTGATTAGTTCGCGTTTTGGCATTGGTATTTTCACAAATTGCCGTGCGGCGACATTTTTGAAAGCATATAATTGTGAGACTAATGTAAAGTTAAGAAACAATTACGATATTGTTTAATACGTGCTCATATCTTACCTGTACATGAAGACAAATAAGCAAGGCTGTTCATCAAGTAATAAAAATCCGGTGCTTGGTGTATCTGTAGCCGAAATAAAGGATATTGTCTGTGTTATGTCGTTCGGCGATGTCCGTCTGGGAGCATTAACCGTTATGCGATTCAATAAAATTAAGAACGCCGCAATAACTATTGGGTTTGCCCTGTTCGGGCTGACTTCATCAGTACATGCTGCTGATCCTGCAACAGCCTCGCTAATTATAGAAGCTATATTAACAAAACCAACTTGCATGATTACTGTTCCAACCACTTATGATTTGGGGCAGTTGATTCGTGGGCAAGTCAGAGAGCATGAACCATTACTTATTAATGTCAATTGCCCTGGAAAAGACTCACTGAAAACGGCGCTAAAGGCTAAGGTTCTAGCGGGAAGGTTAGAAGGAGATGATAAAGTGCAGATGCTAGTAAATGGCCAAGGTAATGGTACATTGTTATCATTAAAGCCTGTGAATGAATCTGGAGCAAGTTCTCCTGTTAAACTTACAGGAGCGGCATCAGGTACTTTTTGCGAAGTTGATACTGTTGGATATCGCCAGTGTCAGCTAATTCCTGTTACGGAGGTTCACTCAGAGGATACGCCGGGGCATGCTTCGGCAACATTATTGTTTGAGGTAGTTTATCCGTAAACACATTAAATTCTCTGAGGAATAGAGATATTTGTATGAATCGCCTGATATCAGCCTTCTGTATTACATTCTGTTGTCATGCTTACGCTATAACCCTAGATGCCAGTATTACTGATTTTACGGTACTATTTGGGCAACATATGGGGCACAGTGCTTGTGTAGGCAAATTTCCACAAGGTGCTCCACCCAGTACTTTTGTAGGATGCCGATCGAATGGTGATTTTTCAATGTATAATTCATTTACCTCAAAAGTCATCATTACTCGGTTGCCCGACAAAGTATCCGCTGCACATGGTGAGAGTCTGCCATGTACAGTTCCCTCGTTGAGGGTCCGGGGAGGGTTAGAATTCGCTAAGTCAACCTCCGATGCAGGAATAGTCGAAACTATTGATATTAGTGGAATGAATGTAGGTGAAAGCCGGACAGGGGATATTAAAAATGCCAAATATATTGCCCTTACGCCCGGAACTGTTATCAGCCTAGAGGCGCTTCAGTGTGATTACAGTGCTGGTTCGCTTTTTGGCGATACATCTGCTCGAGTCTCTGCTAATTATTCAATAGAAATGCCTGATAGTAATTTCAGCACCTCGGTACTATATGAGGTACTGGCTAAAATTGACAAAATTGGGAGCAAACCCGACTTTACTTTGTCACCGACTTATGTCAGGTGTGTAGGTAACACTGCGTCCGGGTGCATGACTGAACCTGTGACAGTAAGCGTAAAAGATGTAACTAATGGTCACAGAATTCAAGTCACTGGTCTGGTAACTGGAGGGATTTATCATATATATCAAATACTGGCCGTGTCGACCTGCCCGAGGGTAAGTTGACAAATCTTGTCAACACCGTCTCTTCTGGGGGAATACAGCAAGTGACATCAGGGCGTTTTGTTATCCCGGGAGGAGGAACTGAAGGGACCCGATTCTATACGGTGAACTACACTTTAACCGTAGAATAAGTGTTTCACCTCACTGGGGGATATAAGGTGCATCAGGGTTGCCCTTGACATCAGTTACATGTCTCACGTCCGGAGTAAACGTCCAGCGAGTGCCGTCTGGTCATAATCTGATTCATCCGACAAAGTGGTGTCCACCAAATAAGTAGTGGGAACTAAAGTGTCAGATATGCAGAAAAATGTGACTCCCGGCAGGCGTAAGGGCTGCCCTAATTATTCTCCTGAGTTTAAGCAGCAGCTTGTTGCGGCCTCCTGCGAACCCGGCTTATCCATCTCAAAACTGGCGCTTGAAAACGGCATTAACGCCAATCTGTTGTTTAAATGGCGCAAGGGAAAGCTGCTATTACCTTTCAGCTACTCCCTGTGACTCTCAATGCCACCTCCGTACAGCCAGAACTAACCGCTGAAGGCCCGGAGGTTCTCAGTATCAGCTGTGAGGCAACGTTCTGGCACGGGACGCTTCGCCTCAACGGCACTGTCAGCGAAAAGCTCCTGACTCTGCTGATACAGGAACTGAAGCGATGATCCCGTTACCTTCCGGGACCAAGATCTGGCTGGTTGCAAAAGTGCAGACGGTGCTGAAAGATGATCCGATGTCCGGCCACCTCTTCATCTTCCGGGGTCACAGTGGCAGTCAGGTCAAACTGCTGTGGTCTACCGGAGACAGCTGGAGCGCGGGCGTCAGCCCGCGATAGCAAAGTGTTCCTGACACCGGCGCAGCTGGATAAGCTTCGGCAATCGTTCCGAAAAGGTCTCCCGCTGCATCGCACAGATGGAAGCCGACCTGAACCGGCTGCAGAAAGAAGGCGATGCGCTGCGTCAGACCCGCACCCGCAAACCGTTCCCCGCATCACTCCCCCGTGACGAAAAACAGCTGCAGCCGGCAGAGGCATGCTGCCCGGACTGCGGCGATGCGTTGAGTTATTTGGGCGAAGATGCCGCCGAATAGCTGGAGCTGATGCGCAGCGCCTTCCGGGTTATCCGGACCTGCGGGAAAAACACGTCTGTACAAAATGCGACGCCATCGAGCGAGGTATCGCCGGGCCGGGGCTGCTGGCCCGAGTGCTGAGTTCAAAGTATGCAGAGTATACCCCGATGTATCGTCAGTCAGAAATATACAGTTGCCAAGTGTAGAGCGATTTCTTTCAGTTTGTCTTCGGTCTTGAATTGTCAACTGCTGAATCGCGGGGGCCCCTTCGGGGTTCCGATTCAGTGGTTGACAACTGCACAGAAAATACCCTGCTGGCGGGGTGATGGTTCACGCAGTGGGCCATCGCCCTGCAAAGCCAGACGGGGCATAACGCCACTCAGTAGTTTAGTTACATCATTCATTATTAAAAGCGACTCCATTCCGGCCCTTTGGGCCGGGGCGGCGGCGCTTTTCAGTGGTGGGAATGGGCTGGATATCAGGTTTTTGCTCCGGTTTCGTTGGTCAGGATTTTGGATGTTGTAACTATTTGCATGACCGGGGCCCGGCGCATCGCGACGGGAGGTACTGATGGTGTTTCCGAACCGGCGCGGACGTGAGTCCGCTGCAAGGGCGCGCATTCTCTGGAACCTGTCCACAGGGCAGGTGATGAATAGGTTATTTATTTATAAGAGAGAAAGATTATGTATTTAAAAGAAGTATAGATCTGGGGTTTAAAGGAAACCACGCACTTTGAAATCAGGTCGCCTGGCGCTTTGTCAGTATATCGGTTGTAACTTTATGGAAAGGTCCCTTGCAGTTATCTGTGAGTAACTGAATATTACGACCGGAAATGGCTCAGGCGGGAACATTTCTGGCCATTCTGGCAGCAGAATGAGAGATATTTTGGCAGGAAGAACGAGCGTTCCGCGCAGAAAACAGGCGGTGCCAGGCGACAGACGTACAAAATCCTCCGGCGTCAGCCGGATTTTCATAATCTGGTGGGTTATATGGGGACGGTGGCCATGGTCAGTCGCGTGTAGTTTTTGCCCCGCGACATCATCATGCGCTCTTTCACGCGCCGCTGCAGCTCCCGCTTCATGGCATCAAGCCCGCCGGTAAAGCGTCCGCTGGCGTATTCCCGCGTCAGCTGCAGTTTCACCAGTGTTTCGATGTCCTTACGGGTTCTGTCCGCGTCACGCCGCGCCCGGGCGCGTTTCAGTCCGTGCAGTTTACGTTCAGACTGGTAGCTGCGGAACCGTTCGCGCACAAATCGCCAGGCTTTCGCTATCAGTTCGTCCATCTCCAGCGGCTCCAGATTCTGCTTTTTGCGCTGCTGATTTTCCCATTCGACACGACTGCGGCGGGCGGCCACAACAGCCACGTCAGAGACGTCGAGCGCGGAGAACAGTGCCGGCGTGAAGGTGATATCGGTCGGGATGTTGCAGCCAATCTGCGGATCATACTCGGTCTGGTAGGTAATCAGCCCCAGCTCTGCCATAAACTTCAGCGCCCGTGTGGCGCGGGTGATGGACAGATTGCCACTTTTTGACTCGGTGGCCAGACCGCACTCTATAGCCAGATTGGTGATGGATCTCTGTACACGGTTGGCCAGTGGATCATAATGGAAGCACAACCCCTGAAGCAGCGCATCGATGGCACGACGGCGCAGCAAAGGCGGCATCCGGTGACGCTTTCCCAGCGAACGAACGAACGCCACATGGACGGAAAAATCAAAACGGGACGTGACCCCTTCGGCTTTCGCCATCAGCTTACGACAGAACGGCAGGGTCTTTTTCCCTTCTCGCGGCGTGAATTCCGGATTTGGATTTTTGACCTGTCGGTAATGAGTGAACAGTGTTCGGGTGTCAGTCACTTCTGCCTGCACTTACAATGCACGGAAGGAGTAAATGCCACAGAAACAAGTATTGAAATTTTCTGAGCATAAAACTATACTCCCTGCATAGCCTGATTGGTGGCTATACAGTTTAAGTAGGCCCCGTTAATCTTCTGTCCCGCCAAGAATAGAAAGATTATCGGGGTTTTTGCTTTTCTGGTCCCGGGTAGACACCTCATCAGAACCAGTTCCCTGCCACCTTACGGCGTGGCCAGCCATCAAAATTCTTTAGACGATCAGCAATCTAACACTCACTGACGAGACGATCAAGAAAGTTACTCATTCACCTTCTTATCTCAGGCTCTTTTGGCCATTTCCCGTTCAATTAGTAACTCAATCATTTGAGCCTGAGTAGTTCCAGTCTCTTCACAAAGCTGCTGCAAGCTTTCTTTATGCATGTTTTGTATGAAAACATTGAGCTCTTTATGCGTCGTCTTTTTTCGTGAAATAGATAATCTCTTCTTCTCAGCGGAAGATAAGGGATTACCCTTTCTGTAAATGCGTTTCGATGAGGAAGTTACTGCATTTTCAATCTGCGACATCTCTGCCTCCTCAAGGATCAAACCTGGATCGTTTGCAGAGAATACTACAGATTTCTAAAATCAGCGACTTACTTTATGAACGTAACCTGTGTTGGCGCACGGTTTACGTTTCAGGATCGTTTCCTGGGATGTCAGTACGTCTGTTTCCAGTCCGTTCCCTGCGCCCAGCGGGATGTCCAGTGGTTCAGGTAGCTGCGGGCTAAGACTGGGTCATCCCAGACGACAAGCACGTTCTCCGAATTCGAACGGTCTGCTGCACGGGAATAGTTAAACGATCCCACTTCAGTGTGGCGACCGTCGCTGACGATAACTTTGTCATGAAGAATTTTGTACACACTGACAGTACGAACCGGAATGCCGGCACTGGTCAGCAGGTTCATTGTCACCCTGCTGGCGTTATTGTTTTTTCCCGGTATTGGCTTTCCAGTCCAGTACCCCCCTGACATCCACTCCCCGACGTTTTGCACTAATAAGAGCGCCAGCCACCTCCGGAGAGGTGAAGGAATACCCCATCAGCCGGATATTATGTTGCGCAGCCTCAATAGTCTTAAGAACCAGCTGCTCTGCGCTGCCCTCCGGTGAAAAACCGGCCTAAACGGACGGTGCCGCAATAGCTGGCAGGGAGCCCAGCAGGGATAAACACGCAAGTGTGAGCAACGTCAATCCATGACCTTTCCTGAGTCTCATTATGTACCTCATATGAACTTGATTAGAGTAGTGATTTTATTACTTCAGAAACGCCGGAATCGGGGGAAACTTGTTTTTCCCGGATTGCCAGGGTTGGACAACGACGCCAGCGGCGGAGGCATCAGGATAAATTGTTATTGCCTTCCCTGGTGGTGGCACGATCATTACGCTCCATCCCGGCCAGAATCAGCACGGCCGCGTTTTCCAGGGTTTCCTGTCCCGCGCCGCCCGGTATCACTGTCACGTTCTTCTCCGTGGCCTCCTTAACCGGCATCATTATCATCACCGGCGAGCCCTGCAGCGCAAGCGTATGTGCCAGTCGGTTACTGGCATCCAGTATGCTTTTCGTGTTCACGTTTCCCCCCCTGATTTTATGCCCTTTCAGGGCGGCGGCCGCCGCACTACTGATATCTTCACTGGTGAGCGCGCCTTCATAATGACTGGTGGCAAAAATACCGTTGTGATACGCAAGCCAGGCATCCGCCCTCGCTGATTTCCAGATTTCCAGCCCCTTCTGTGCGGCTTTCAGCGAGTTTTCCCACTGCTGTACAAATGTGGGCCAGTACTTAAACACATAGCGGACCTGCGGCCTAGCTTCACAGCCTGCAGCATCGGGGTAAGGCCGGTGCCACGCCGTACAGACGGTCTTTCTGTTTCATCCGTTCACTCATTATACTGGGCTTCTCCGGTTCAGACCGTCTGCGCCAGCACCGCGCGGAGTTCCGCTTTTCTGGCGTTCTGCGCCCGGACCTTTGCCAGCCGCGCCAGCGCGTACTGTTCTTCCTCCACCGTAATATGATCCGTCACATACCCTTCCGTGTCATACCGGCAGGCCCCGGCTTTCATCGCGCCGAGATACGCTTCAGAACGGGCAATCGCTTTCAGCGCACGGATTATTTTTTTGTGTGACAGCGGGATACCGCGCCTGGCGGCATCCTCAAATAGGGCCTCACGCACGCCACAGGCGAAAAGGCGGGGCGTGTCGCCGTCAAACAGCCCCGGCCACCAGGGCTTCAGGGTGCTGACGGCCTCATTCAGCGGCGTCAGCTTCAGGTAAACCGCCAGCTCCTGTCCGGCCTGCGCTTTCTTCGCCGCCAGCTCCGCCTCCCGGGCCGCCTTTTCCGACAGTTTCTGCTTTTTCACCTTCCACTTCGGCGGCGTGGTGACGTTAATCACGGTCTTCCGGCTGCGGACGGGCGCGTCGCCCTCCGTCCTGCGTTTCAGCGTCAGTACCGGTCGTTTCTCGTCTGTCATAGTCATTCCTGCCTTACCACATCATCCTGTCCGGATAAAAGATATCACACCCGGCTACAGTGCCAGAATGCCCAGGGCAGCCAGATGGCAGGTGTAGAATACCGGGAAAAAATCAGTCGGCCAGAACCGGGGCCGTGATTTGCCTGTCAGCGAAACAAGCCATACCGTCAGCCCGGTCACCAGAAGTCCTGCCACCGCCGCGGCATCACTGGTGACCAGATTCAGCGCGGGGACGGCCACCACCAGGCAGGCCGCAAGCGCCAGATGTTCTTCAGTATCTGCGGTCCGGTACAGCCGGTAACAGATGACCAGCACCAGCACGCCGGCAACGCCGTAGCTGGTTCCGGACAGGGGTATCCACGCCGTCAGCAGTAACAGCGCGGCCGCAGAGTGAAACAGGCAGCGCAGCTCACACCACTTCAGCGCCTGCGCGGCCACCGCAAAGGCAAACAGAATATTCCCTTCATACCACGGAAATCCCGCCAGAAAATATCCGGACTGTGCGATAACCGCCCATCCCCACAGCCGGTTAATCGCAGACTGGCGGATATACGTATGCCGGGACAGGTTCAGCCCCCACACCAGGGCAAACAGCGGAAACGCCCCGCGCCCGGCCAGAAACAGCCAC
>NZ_CP104860.1:0-45301 GCF_025426275.1 Salmonella sp. 3C | reverse complement strand
GAAGGATTTTCGCCATGATCACAAAGCCCGCACCGAGGCCACCCAGCACAACGGTAGCAACCAACATAATTCCGCCAATGGCATATGCGGCCAGACCGCTTGACGAAAATACATCTGCCGCATCCCACGCTGTATTTACAATCCTGACGCCTTTTTCAATACCGCTATCAATGATCGCCGGTACGCCGCTGGCTTCGACTTTATCAGGGGAAGATAAGATGCCAGCAAAATCATCTGGCATGTGAAGCGCCACATTAACCAAATCCTGCTGAAACCAGCCGCCTGCCGTCGCAAAGCTCAGGATAAGGGCTATAGATAGATACTCTTTAATCAGCGAGCTTAGGCTGTCGCCTGCCCCCGGATTAAACATCGAGTACAAGCCCTGCATCATCAGCTTTATGGTCAGGCAGGTTGCCACCAGAGGCGTAACGTCAGAGATAATGGTGGCAACGTTGGCGCTCACCATTGACGTAATCGCCCCGTCTACTTTTGCGAAAATGTCTTGTACCAGGGTGAATGCCATATTGCCTCCTTACTCTTAAATTTTCGGTGAGTTAATTTCACCGTCCTCTTTACCGTGAACAAACAGCTGGCGATCAGCCTCACGCGCGTTTTTGCAGTCTGGCTTCTGGAGTTCATCAGCATTCTTCTTGCACTCCTCGATCGTTGCCTTGCGCTCTTTGTCATGCTTTTTGTACCAATCAACGTCATGCGAAGCGTCGCAGGCCACCAGGAAGAAAGGGATAAGCAGCAGTAGTTTTTTCATAATTTCCTCAGTTAATTGAAGGTGACGCGGTAACGTCCCCACCGGTTCCAAAAACAAAATTACGGGTCGCACGATCCTTCTGTGCGCGCAAAAGTTTGTCCTGCGATTGCTGTAACATATTCATCAAATTCAGCTTCGCCTGCTCACCCTGTATAGCGCCTTGTGACGTCTGGATACGTGCTTGCAGGTCGGCAATGGATTTCAGGTCTGGCGTCGATTTAATCTGCTCCGTCAGCGCCTGCATATCGCTCAGCTCTTGCATCTGGTTGTTGTAGGCTTTTTCGGCCATCACACGGTCGTAAGCACCTTTTTCCGCCAGCTTTTTGTTCATATAGGCGATTGCTTCGCTGGGCGTCATGTCGTCAACCTCAGCATTAAACTGGCCCATCATGCTGTTAACAGAAGGCGTGACCGACGAACTGGAGTTCATCGCGTCGCTGTACACCTCTTTCCAGTTGTCAGGCAGGTTATTCGCCAGCGTATTGGTTGACGTCCCCAGCAGATCGCCCAGGTTGGTTGTTTTAGCCATCGACTCATACATATTTTTCTGCGTCTCCAGCTGGCTTTTAAGCTGCTCCAGCTGTTGAGCCATTTGTTCAAGCTGTTCACCCTGTTTAATCAGCTCGGTGGGGTTGGATACGATGATGCCAGCGGAGGCGCTTTGCGCGCCCCCAAGAATCAAGCCGGTGGTCAGCAGCACTGCCGTAAGTGATTTTTTCATGGAGTTTTGCCTCGTTGTTAAGCCGTCAGGCGCCAGTATTCTTTGAGCCATACTTCAGGGTCATTACCGAGCCGTTCAACCAGCTCATGCGCAATTTCGGCGTTTTGTGGTTCACCGGACAACACGCTAAGTACGTTGTCCATTGTCTTAATATCTGCATCAATATCGTCGCTGTTGCGAGGGTAGAGATTGAAAGAAGCAATCGCAGACTGTTGCCCTTGTTTAACCAGGAACTGTCTGGAGTGTTCGGTAATCGACATCAGCGCGTCGTATTCAGCATCAGTAAGGAAGGCATAATCCTCTCGGATAGCTTCCGGATCGCGCAGGCAGATTTTTGTGACGGTCTGCGACATGATCGTGCGGCCAATACGGCTGGACAGCGCATCGTTCGGCTCCTGCGTGGCAAACACATAGATAGCGTCTTTCTTACGGTCAGTTTTGATACCACGCTTAACTTCACGCTCGATAACCGGATCGTCAAGGTAGGCGTGGAACTCGTCAAAGCACTGAATGACGCGGCGTTTGCCGTCGATGGAGTCACGTACCCGGTACAGAAGGTACATCATGAGCGGAGTACGGGCCGGGCTGGATACTTCCTCTTTGGCTGCGATAAACTCGGATAAATCGAAGCCAAAAATATCATTCGCGCTGAGATCCAGGCTGTCTTTATCATTGTCAAACAGCCAGCCATACTGGCCTTCGCGCGTCCATTCGCGCAGCAGCCCTTTCAGTGATACGCCATTTTCCACAACTTCATTCACGTACCCGTCCAGGATCGTAACGGTGCGCGCCTCGCGTGGAATAAGTGAGCCTTCCCCCATAACCGCATCAACGCCTTCAGCCAGTTCGGTAGCCATCGTTGCGCTGATAGGCCCGTTATTGGTGGTTTCCACACAAATGCGGAACAGGTTTTTAATGAGGGCAATATTGCGTTTGGTCGGTTCAATCTGAAGCGGGGCAAACCCGGACGGCATACCCTGTTGCAGAACTTTATAGTAGCCACCAACGCTTCGAATGAACGGCTCCATACCGCGGTCACGGTCATAAACAAAAAGTCGCGGGTTGTACTTCATTGACTGCGCCAGCAGGAAGTTAAGCAGCGTGGTTTTACCTTCCCCCGACATACCCGTTATTAACGCATGGCCCAGTGGGCGTTTACCGTAGGAAAGTTCTTCAAGCGGGGTCACATGGAAATTAAAATAGAGTGGCGTACCGCTGATCGTGCGGAACATGGTCAGCGCTGGCCCCCACGGGTTATTGTCAGGCTTGCCACGCATAAAATTGTGGAACGGGCTGAAGTGCAGGAAGTTCCATGAGTTTATCGGAACCGGGCGCGGCGCCCATTTCTGGTTGCCAGGCAGTCTCGCATAATATGCAGCCTCAGAGGCCAGGCTGAGAGTCCCACCAACCACGCCACAGCCGGTTAGCATAACCTTCACACGACGCGCTTTGCGCTGTACCGCGTTTTGGTCATTATCCCAGACATGCACGGTTCCATGATGGTAGCCCATCACGAACTCTCTGGACGTCAGCATATCGAGCGCGGTACCAAGCTGTGCCAGCTGGCTTTGCGCACGGTCGCGCGTTTCCTGCAAAGATTTTTCCTGATGCGTCAGAAACGTTTTAGCTGAAGATTCAGAGAGGCAAGAAAAACTCTGCGTCAGAAGGTATTCAAAATCGGCTTCTTTAAGCATGTTAAGCTGGCCTGGCTCTGTATCTTCTTCGTATTCACGAAATTCAATGCCGGTGGTATAGAAGTTGTGATCTACCGTTCTGATCTGGACAACATCCCCCCACAGGGAGCTAACAGGGCGGTTGTCCATGATGTACTCACGGATACGATCACGGCAAACAGGCACGATGGCCCATTCCATATTTGCGAGGAAATAAAGGAACTCCAGCGCTTTTGAATAAGCGTGAGCCTGCGAAGGTTCAGGCTCGTTGCGTTCGATAACAATGGCTTCGTCAAAAATGTCTGATTCATCGACTTCAGCAAGTTCTTCACGTTCTTTTTTATCAGGCGCAGGAATTTCAACACCGCGTTTGTCACGATAATAGATACCCAACTGCTGAATGCCATACGGCTTCATTGCTTCCAGGATTTGTTCAGAAATATCTTCCAGACCTTCAAGCGCCTCATTCTGCATTTGCTGAATTTCGTCACGAGTCGGCTTTTCAAATTTCGCCAGAAACTTCTGTGTTTTATCCCCTACCTGTTTGTAAATAACGGTCAGATAAAGGTCATTAATCAGCTGCTTGGAATCACCGTGCAACTTACGGTTATATTGATCAATATAAGCAGGGAAAAAATGGTCATACTCACCATCCGGGTACTCTTTAGCCTCATGGTGATATTCATGCGTCCACAGCTCTACATGGTCTGTTCCGAAGCTCTTGACCAGCGTATTAAGGTCTTTATGCCAGGTGACCAGTTCCCGATCTGATGCGCAGTCATGTGTGCGGCCATCCAGCTTGAAAAAAGCCATCAGATCGCCGTTTTCCATCGAAATCACGTAATCATTGAGGTGATAAGAATAGGGCAAATACTTTTTATTTACTGATGGCTCCTTACGGTAGGCATCAATTTTTTTTGGCTTCGTAGCGGTGGCAGCTCTCATTATTTTAAACCCTTACGTTTGTAGTCAACAGAGGAATAAGACGATCCTCCCCACTGCTTAAACGGAGAATCAAACCAATTACTGAATTTGGTTTTCAACCACAGGCCCATAATTCGAAACATGCGGTCGTCATATTTTGTTAATGCAGCTGAAGGAATCCACAAAAAGACGAACACCAGGATCGCCCACATATGAATAATCATAAAAAGCGAGGCAGAAATCATGAATATCATCATAGCTACATTACGTGGTACACCCAGCGCGCGAGGTAAGCGAGTCGCACCTTTGAAAAGCGGTCTTTTCCCGTCAACGAACATCTTTGTAGTCCTCACTTTGGGGGACAAAAGTCCCCCCTTTTCGCGTTGTTCAGCTTCCTACGCCCGTCAGGGAAACCAGATATGATGCAGAACCAATACCAATCAGAGAGATTACGATACGAGGAATAAAGCTGGCTGGGATTACGTGAAGCATCCACATAAAGCAACTAACCATGATCGCAATAGCACAACCAATTGGAATCCATGTGCTCAACCACGTCTGGATTGATGTAGCGGTTGATTCACCAGTATCGGTGCCAGCGGCCAGCGCAATTTGCGGCAGGGCAATGGACAAAACGCCCATAACTACCGCAGGGCCATACTTCTTAAACAACGTGGTCATACTTTCTCCTTACTCACTATCTTCTGTTGATTGCAGATTTAACCGGCATTCTTCAACGCCACACTTATCTTTCAAAAACTCTGCCAGTAGCCTTAAATCAGCCCAGGTTCGTAGCTCATGCTCTTTGTTAACCCGAATGGAACATGCGATCTGGCCCAGCTGTTCATCGTCTATCTGAAAAACGGGATACCACTTCTTTAATGAAACCCGTTCTATCGTTACCTCCTTCACTTTTCCTGCTTCAAATAACTCCAGGATCTGTGATTGCAATACAAGATACAAACGTTCCATTCATAACCTCATTCCCCCTTCGCTGTTTCCTGTCTGGTTAAAAAGGCATCCGTATTATTTCGGCTGAAGGCATCGCCATCACCAGAACCAAAAACATCTTGTTCACCGTCATACTGCGGCGCCGTACTTTTTGCCTGCTGAGGCTCATTCGCGGTGCTGTCCTCACTGGTCTGGCCGTCAGGTAGCAGCGTAGGGATTTTCAAATCAGTTGATTGACGCGCCACGTTGATAACTTTCGTGACATACCCGTTAGAAATCCCGTTTGTGAGTGAGCCGGTGTTGT
Source organism: Salmonella sp. 3C (assembly GCF_025426275.1). NCBI lineage: Bacteria > Pseudomonadati > Pseudomonadota > Gammaproteobacteria > Enterobacterales > Enterobacteriaceae > Salmonella > Salmonella sp. 3C. The sequence goes on along the minus strand of NZ_CP104860.1, from coordinate 39,962 downwards.
AGCAGGAAAGCGCGTGTCTCAGCGCAACCTGCCCGGCTGGGTAGGATTTCAGGGCGCTATCATAACAGGCTTTAAGAATGGTCTGGCTCGCCCGCAGGTTGATGCAGGGTTTGAAAATATCGTCAACCGAAAGACCCAGGCCCACTAAATTATTTGAGTTAATTTGTGCAAGGCCCATATCAAAACTTTTATTATCCTTCAGCAGAACTTTCGCAACGCTGACGGCCTCAGCTTCAGTACGCGGTTGCTGTTTTAACTGAATACTACCGTTAATATTGATCCTGTACGGTCCATTTGAGGACTCATGGCCGACGATGTACGCCATCGTTAAGGGTGAAACATCAGGCGCACATCTCTGCGCAAGCCTGGCAACTTCATCGGAGGCAGGCGCAGCACTGGCACGGCCAGCACAAGCAAGGCAGGCCAGAGCGAGAACCAGGAGTTTTGGATGTTTACTCATTTATGTTTCACCGCGTAATTGTAATTTCGACGACTTTTGTTTATGATAAGGGCTAATGAGATCGTGTCAAGAAGAAACGAAAAGAAAACCGCTGAAGGAAGGAAGGTGATGCTGGTTCCCCTGAAATCAGAAAAACGACCAAAAGGCGAACCCGTGTATCGTGACCCGGATAACCCTTTTAATACGTGGACTGGTATAGGGAAGCGCCCGGCCTGGCTAACTGCAAAATTGGACGCTGGCATTAGCCTGGAAGCCATGAAGATGCAGGGCGTAGCCAACCCCAGAGAACATAGACCAGCAAAATACCGCGACCCCAGGAACGCAGAAAATACCTGGTCCGGGACTGGCCGCCGACCCACATGGCTCAAAGAGCTGCTTGATAGTGGTTTATCACTTGATGATCTGAAGATATAACCGGAGGGTATAAAAATGGGCGAACTTATTGATTTTGCGGAAAGGCAAAAAAGCAGAAGGAAGAAAAAAGCATCTTCCATTCCGCCCATTTTTAGAAAATTTCGTGTCCATGCGATCAGGTTACTCGCCAGCATCATCAAATCCGGCTCTTATTCAGTTGCTTATATCGTTAAAAAAATTACAGGAAAGTTAATCAAGTTTTACACAATTTTAACGATTTTCATTTTTGTTGTCGAATATATTGCAGGCGATATAGGTTACAAATCCATTTATAACGCAGCGTTATTATTAATATTACTTACCTTTATCAACATTCTGGCGAGTGTATATCTGAACAAACTGTTAAGGACAAAAAATGAAGAAACTCTTAATACCTCTGATAGCAGCTGGTAGTCTGCTTTATCTTCCTGCCAGCCATGCTGAAGATCCCTGCAAAGTTATTATGTGCATGGCGGGCAAGCTCACCGGCGATAGCGGCGGAAGCGAGTGTAACAGTGCTGAAGCTGCTTTCTTCAATATCGTTAAAAAGAACAAGCACGGCTTTTTACCCAACCACACGAAGGATGCTAGGAAGGCTTTTCTTAATGAATGCCCGGATAATGGCGAAGGTGGAAGTAACCAGTCGATGATAAGCCAGATCATAAGTAAATACGGGAAAGTTCGCTTATAGGCGAACCAGGAATAATCTCAATTTAAGGAGCCAACGTGAAAAAAATAATATTAAGTGCATTAGCCTGTACAGCTCTCTTAACTGGTTGCGTCAGCCAGGATAAAGGTAATGCGATGCAGAGCCAGCTGAATAACCAGCAACGCCAGATTAACGAATTATCCGTTCGTTTGCAGTCTGCGGAGTCCCGGCTATCAAAGCAGGAAGAAAAGCTGCGCAACGAACTGCTGCAATCCAGCGGCTATTGCTATCTGAATGGCGCCCGCTACTCGACCGGCACCGTACTTTACGGGCGGATTTGCCAGAATCAGTCAGGCAGCGCTTCGTGGCAGGTATACAGCCGTCGCTAAACATCAGGGCGGTTTAACCGCCCTTTTCTTTACCCTCAGAAAGCCCACTATAACCATGATCCCCTTCCCCACTACAGAAAACCTTATTCTATGGGCTTGCAGCGCCATCGTACTGCTTGCCGTTGTATTCTTCCGGCGTTCAGTACGGCACAGGCGACACAAAAGGAAGCAGCAAAGTGCGCGGCGGGTGCTGGAGCGCATAAAGACGTTGCCGGGCTTCCCACAAAAAATTAACTACCTGAGAAAAATTGATCCTTTTGTGTTTGAAGAACTGTTGCTGGAAGGATTTGAAGCGCATGGCTTCAGAACCATCAGAAACAAACGCTATACCGGCGATGGAGGCATTGACGGCCAGGTAATAATAGGAAAATATCGCTATCTTATTCAGGCTAAACGCTATCGCGGCCATATTGCTTTACAGCACGTACAGGAGTTCGAGAAGTTGCTTAAACGTCATAACTGTCGCGGTCTGTTTTGCCATACCGGGAAAACCGGCGCAGGTTCAAAATCTGTCAGTATTGCCAGTGAACGGATGGAGATTATCAGCGGCCAGCGCCTGATAGATTTGCTCACGCCCGGTAGCTCCTTCACTATCGCAACCGCCCCGCAGACGATGATGAAGCGTACCGCAGCAACGCTAGAAACGAGCACCATTGTTAAAGATGCCGGTAAAGAAAATCGATACCATGAGAGTTAATTAAATGAAGTCAGTAACTATAGAAGCAAAAACATTTGCTGAAATGTTAGGAATAACAGAAGGTGAGTTAATCTTTGCCATTAAGAAAACTGGCACATTCAAAAACAAGACAATCCCACAACCTCATGAGCCACATAAATCAAATAATAGATTTTTATATTCAGACGTAATGAGGTTTATAGAATCACTAAAAGACAAATAGAACCGGTAATGACTCCAACTTACTGATAGTGTTTTATGTTCAAATAATGCCCGATGACCTTGTCATGCAACTCCACCGATTTTGAGAACGACAGTGACTTCCGTCCCAGCCTTGCCAGATGTTGTCTCAGATTCAGGTTATGTCGCTCAATGCGCTGAGTGTAACGCTTGCTGATAACGTGCAGCTTTCCCTTCAGGCGGGATTCATACAGCGGCCAGCCATCCGTCATCCATACCACGACCTCAAAGGCCGACAGCAGGCCCAGAAGACGCTCCAGCGTGGCCAACGTGCGTTACCTAAAACCTGTTTAAATATCCAGATAAAAACATTCAATCTGGGTCAAATGAGTGATACAGTTTCACCCATAAGACCCAATGGAGGCAATATGTCTGAATTTGAATTACTGGCGCAGGATCTGCTTGAGAAAGCAGAAGCGGAAGAACAACTGCGACAGGAAAATGATAAAAAGCTGCTCGGGCAGGTGCTGGAAATCTATGACCAGAAGTACGTGGCTGAACTGCTTAGAAAAGTTGGTAAAAATGAGTGGAGTCGCGAGACTCTTAATCGCTGGATTAATGGTAAGTGCTCACCTAAGACGCTGACGTCAGCCGAAGAGGAACTTCTACGAAAAATGCTTCCGGAAGCGCCTGCACATCACCCTAACTATGCCTTCCGGTTTATTGACCTGTTTGCTGGGATTGGAGGTATACGGAAGGGCTTCGAAACCATCGGTGGCCAGTGCGTTTTTACCAGTGAATGGAATAAAGAGGCTGTGCGCACATATAAAGCTAACTGGTTTAACGATGCTCAGGAACACACTTTCAATCTCGATATTCGGGAAGTCACGCTCAGTGATAAACCTGAAGTACCTGAAAACGATGCCTATGCTTACATTAATGAGCATGTGCCGGATCATGATGTACTTCTAGCAGGTTTCCCCTGTCAACCGTTCAGCCTTGCGGGCGTAAGCAAGAAAAACTCGCTCGGGCGCGCGCATGGTTTCGAATGTGAGGCTCAGGGAACACTTTTCTTCGATGTGGCGCGTATTATCCGCGCAAAAAAACCTGCCATCTTTGTTCTTGAAAACGTTAAAAACCTGAAGAGCCATGACAAGGGTAAAACCTTTAAAGTCATCATGGATACCCTCGACGAACTGGGCTATGAAGTTGCGGATGCAGCTGAGATGGGCAAAAACGATCCTAAAGTTATCGACGGAAAGCACTTTTTACCTCAGCACCGAGAACGTATCGTTTTGGTCGGTTTCCGTCGTGATCTGAACATTCACCAGGGCTTTACCCTGCGCGATATTAGTCGTTTTTATCCGGAACAGCGTCCGTCATTTGGCGAACTGCTGGAACCCGTGGTTGACAGCAAATATATACTGACGCCGAAACTCTGGGAGTATCTCTATAACTACGCCAAAAAGCACGCAGCTAAGGGTAACGGATTCGGTTTTGGCCTCGTTAATCCTGAAAATAAAGAAAGCATTGCCCGTACGCTTTCTGCTCGCTATCACAAAGACGGGTCTGAAATTCTGATAGACCGTGGCTGGGATATGGCCACAGGTGAAACAGACTTCGCGAACGAAGAAAATCAGGCGCATCGGCCCCGTAGGCTGACTCCACGAGAGTGCGCGCGCCTTATGGGTTTTGAAAAAGTAGATGGCAGGCCTTTTCGCATTCCTGTGTCAGACACTCAGTCGTACAGGCAGTTCGGTAACTCCGTAGTGGTGCCCGTGTTTGAAGCCGTAGCCAAACTGCTTGAACCTTATATCCTGAAAGCGGTTAATGCCGATTCGTGCAAGGTTGAACGAATCTGATCGCTCCTCCCGGTATTTATGCCGGGAGATAATCTATGGAATATCTGCGTAAAGCTCTGTCAGCTCAGCAATAAACGCACCTAGCGTCATTAGCTCAGCTCTCACCGCCTCCGGGTATTTTTTGTGCAGAGATGATGGCACGACCAATCTGACACCCGACTCCCGCATCTCCCGATATTGAGCCAGAGAAACTCCCTCCTGGAGTGTAAACAGATGCACCTGATGAATTTTATCGGCCTCATTCAGTATCTGACGCCAGCGATCCTTACAGGTAGTCTTGACTGCCAGCATGCGCAGATTTTCTACGGGAAACTCAGTATCGTGGTAAGCCCCTGCGGAAGGGAAAAGGAAATCGGGTTTTTTATTACCTTCTGTGATGGCCTGCGTCGAAAAGTGTCGCAGGCCGTGCTCAATGAATAGATGCTCCAGGTGCAGTTCCAGCGACTTCCCGGCTCTGGATTTACGGCGATTGCTGACAGAATTGGCCAGCGCAATAAATTCATCCACAGAGCCAAATCCTTTCCGGATGATATCCAGAACATGCAGTTCCTCAACCAATAGAAATATGTCGTACTCCACGCGCCGGCGGTCAAGAAGTTGCTCATCCGGATCAAGGGAATTTTTCACATAATGGCTGGCTGCATACTGAATAATTTCACTTCCCGACGGAAAGCGCAGGTGCCAGTCTTCAGGTAGAATATATTTATGATTTACTGGCGCTTGCTGTAGAGATAGTCCGCCTAGAATCTGTCCTGCGGGGCCGGATATAAGCGCTCCGGGTATAACTTCACCAATAGCGGTCTCAATGACGTCCTCTTCATCAGTGCTGGCGCATACCCAAATATTTACTTCCTTACAGTCCCCCCCTTGCTCATCAAGCTTGAAAGCTAGGAGCGTCAGAGCACCTGTATTTTCAGGATTCTGAAGTGGGCTGCCTCTACCCCAGCGGGTAATCCTTTTTTCATTCCGGGTTTTACCAAAATGACGGCTGTTATAATAAATTGCCCGGGCTTCGCTGTCAGGGCAATCATGCGATGACACATGTGCGGTGAGAAAAACCGAAGGGTTCAGTTCACGGGTATGGTTGATAGACGGAAAGAGTTTTTCAACGATACCTGAAGGGATATAAAGTCCTACCTGGTGACCACCTGTTGCGCCGGTATCGTTGGCGGAAAGGCGTTTGATGTAGACGAAGTAATTCTCACATGCGATCTCGAGTAGCCAGTTGTGGAAAACCGACATAAACATCCCCTGTTACCCTGAAACTCTACTCACCATTTTTTCATAATTATATACAAACAGCCAGAAAGGCTGTTACAGGCGATTTGATCTGCAACCTATTGGTTAAGTTAATGTATCAAAAACGATGGTTTCTGTGACACATCCCTATAAGCAGTTGCCTATACAATAAAACGCTCTCCGGCTGTAACAAAACCCGTTACAGTATCAATACAACAAAAACGATGTAACAAAATAGGGTGGCAAAATGATAATCGGCTATGCGCGTAAATCGACACATCTTCAGGATGTAACGCATCAGGTTGATGAACTGACAAAAGCGGGTTGCGAGCAAATCTATCATGAACAGATCTCACGCGGCGGCACTAAACGCGCCAAAAATGGTGCCCCGGAACTGGAGAACTGTCTGAAGGCATTGCGCGAAGGTGATACCCTGGTTGTTTGGGCGCTTGATCGGCTCGGCGGTTCATTGAGCCAGGTGATTACGTTGCTTGACGACCTGAAAAAGCGCGGAATCACCTTTATAGCCATCAAAGACAGAATAGATACTAGCGCTCCTGTTATCGGGGAAATCTATACTCATCTGATGGCTATATTCTCTAACTTTGAACGCAACCGCAATATTGAACGAACGAGATCTGGACTCGCAGCTGCTCGCGCAAGGGGCCGTGTAGGGGGAAGAAAACCGTCACTTTCGGAAGATGATATTAAGCAAATGAAAATTCTGCTTGCTGATCCTGAAATGACAGTAGGAGCTGTTGCGAAGCGCTTCAATGTTTCTCGCATGACTATTTATCGCTACACGACAAAAGGCAACCATTCAGAGAAAATAAATGATGAATAACATTCTAGCCTGATGACTCCGGTTAGGTTGGGTTTCGTCGAATGCGATGTGCCGCCATATGCCCGTCAGGGCATGGAAGGCGACCGCGCCGGACTCCACCGGACACCGGCCGCAAATCGCCGGAAACTGCGGGACTGACCGGAGCAACAGGCCAACCCCCCTCCCTGCTAAGCCATAACCCAGCCCGCCGCCACGCAGCTGCCGCACGTCCTCCACGGGGGTGCGCAGTGGGCGCCGCGCGCCTGCGCGCGGGTACGGCGGCCCGCCTGCGGGTCGCGGCGCCGTACTGCGAGTTAGCGGCCGCCGCGCGGGCGGTTACGGGGGACACCGCACCGTCACGGCCAGCGCCCCACTGAGCTGCACAATCCACAAATAACACAAAGGTATAATTAAAGTTATGGAAATCCGCCCACCTTGCCGGGCGCCGGTGCCGTGTGGGAATCCGCCCACCTTGCCGGGCGTCGGTGCCGTGTGGGAATCCGCCCACCTTGCCGGGCGCCGGTGCTGTGTGGAAATTCGCCCATCTTCATGACAAAAATTTGTCAAATGACAGGCTCATGTGTGCTGATTTATGTCAGACGGGATTTTGCTTATCAATTATTGAGAACAGAAATTTTCCTGAATCATCAATACTATACTTAGCAAGTAAAGGTGTTTTCTCATTTATCTGCTTGAGAGCAGGATCAAGGAAAGATCGTTTCAACTCTGCCAAGTTCTTCTGTTGGGATTCCGGCAAAAGGAAACGGTCATTTAACCAAGCATGAGTAGTAACCCATAAGCCTGAAGATTTGAATTGAGCAAGACTTTCATAAAGGCGGATCGTCCGTGGATTTCGAAGACTGCCACAATCGCGGAGCGAGTAGGTGGTGAACTGGTTCGTCAGGCCGTAAATGTACCGCAGGAGTTTATGGTTAAATTCGATTTCCCAGATACCACGAGCTGATCGGCTGCCAGCCTCTGTTAGCCAGGGGCGCGCGACGCAGTCAAAACTCCCTTCTTTCGGGTAAAAGATTACCGCAGAACGGCTTAACTCAAACACGCCTTCTTTAACATCCTTGATAGCCTGGTTACGGCTTACCTGAAAAATTTGCTGATAGTCAGCCACCTTTACTTTGAAAGTAGAGTCACCGAGTACAGCCATCTCATCATCATCTTCGCTTACTGAAGCTGTGAAATACGTCTGCATAAGACATAACCAGAGAACGCGCTTTGCTTTTAGCGAGAGGTAGTAAGCAGCTTCGGTAAGCTCGTTAGACTGCTTAACTTTTATCTTTTTGTTCAGCAACTTATCCATGAGCCTTGCCTTTGTGGGTTAAAAATTACTCTCCACACTACCACAAAGTTCAAACAAGTAAATACATTTTTTACAGCTTCGTCTAAGGTGGGCCAATTCCCATAACAAGGTGGGCTAATTCCCATAGTAAGGTGGGGTGTTTCCCATAGATAGGTGGGCCAATTCCCATAACAAGGTGGGCGGATTCCCAGAGATAACACTTATTTATGATTTTAAATCAATGAGTTATATAGCTCTAAAAGACTTTAAAAAGATAAAAAATCTATAAAATACCTTTTAAAAATATGCCTGTGGATATGTGCATATCATCGCTTACCAGCGCCGCTTCGCGGCTCGGTCAACCCCTCAGAACCGCGAAAACAAGTTTCGCAGTTCTTCACGGTTCATGTTTTAATCCAAGCATGGCGCCAGCACCTTCGCGGCACCATCGAGGCCCGCGCTGCTGCCGCACCGGGCCTCACCCTCAAATAAAATAAAGTTTATAAAAATCGTACTTGTATTGACCCCTATTTATTCTGAGTATATCCTTTCTGTAACCAAAACTACGGAGGCGCCACAGATGGCTCAGAAAAACAGAATTTCAGAAACAGAATGGAAACAGCTGCTGCCGCAAATGGCTTCCTTTGCACACATCACAACAGATATTGGCTATTCCGTGCTTGTCAAAGGTGAGAAATCATCAGACGTAGCCACGCGAGTAGGCCGTTCCAAGCAAAACATTTCCAGCACCGTTAAGCGAATCTGGGATTTGTACCAGAACACCACTCTTAAAGCCGAGAACGGCGAACCATTAAAATTAGTTCAGGTCTGGATACCAGCAAGCCTTGCTGAAACTGTTTTAAAAGAAGCCGCGAAGTACAGCATTAATAACATCACGACCTCCGAAATGGAAAAAAAATAAAGTCCGAAAGGACTTTATTTTAAGACTACTAACGCGGCTTTATTACAGTGCTCGCCACCACAGTAAACCACTATCCCCGGTTTACCCCAGAGATTGATATGACACACCGGGCAGCTGTACTTTTCCCGGTTTGTTTTGTTCACCGGCGCTTCAGGCGGCGAGGTTACAAATCGCATGGCCTCTATGATCTCGTCGTCGAGTTCAACCGGGTCGCGCCCTTCCTCCACCTCCTGTTCGTGTTCGCTATCATCTTCCTCGTCGTCAATATAGCCTTTTCCTGTAGGGCTTAGCACAGCGCCAGGCTTAGGCTGGTAAGGCGGAAACCTGTCCATCCAGGAAAGCCGGAAATGGCCTGTCAGCAGTTCATCACAGGCCATATCGAAAGGGCCACCGGCAATAATATAATGGGTCATGCTCTGGCCCACTTTCCTGCCTCCCGGTTCGCCGGTATCAGAAGGCATTAGTCCTACCCGTTCCATCCGGGCCGCCCACTGTTTGTTGTGATAGCCACGGCGGCCAGGCTCGCCAAAATGGAATTGCCACTGATGAACCATCTCATGCACCAGTGTTGAAAGCGTGGCCTTTATGGTTCTGATCGAGAAATACACCGGATTCATAGCGATCTCGTCTACCGTGTACCCACTCTCACGGCCGACGAAACGCTTAAAGGAACAATAGCCATACGTTCGCTTCTCACGCTGCAACGTTATCAGGCATGGCGGCAGCTCGTTGCTGAATAGCTTCTCATTGAAAAAATCGTAGGCTCTCTGAAGTTCATCGTAGGTTTCGGGTGTAGGCAAATTCACTGCTAACCTCACATATATGTATTGTGCAATACACATAATTTAGATGATCTTTTATACAGAGGAAACGGCTTTTACCGAAAACCGCGAAACCGTGCCGAAACTTGTTACGGCCGGTTGAGGGGTTAACCGGCCCGGGTACGGCGCCGGTAATTATTTGATGGTGGCTATTGGTATTGAGCGCCAGTCTGTCGTGTAATCAGGTGACAACATCTGACGACGCATGGCAAAGGAGTTATCGATGCCCTGGCCTGCAAAAAAAAGCTGGTTCTTTCCACGCCGGTTTATACCATCAAGAACAGCCATTAAAGCCTCGCTGCCAGCTGAAGGCGTAGCAGAGTCGAATAAATCAAGCTGGGCCTCCTTCCCGCTAAAATCTGCCAGCATGACCCCTGCTTTTGCATACGCAATATCTTCCCGCCAGATCCGCGCCAGCGCGGCTTGTGCTGCCTGAATTATCGTGCGGCTGTCCTGGGTTGCCACCGTCAGTTTTTCGGTTGCCTGATTGGCATACTGTGTATCACGCACTGAATAAGGACTGGTACGGATAAAGACGCTTATGACGCGGCAGTATTGCCTCTCATTACGCAGTTTTTCAGCTGCGCGCGCTGCAAATCCGGTGACAGCCTGCTGCATGTCCGTCAGGGTTTCTACGCGTTGGCCGAATGAGCGCGACACAACAATCTGCTGCTTCGCAGGAGGGTTTTCTTCCAGGCTGAAGCAAGCCTCGCCGCGCAACTCCCGTACCGTTCTTTCAAGCACAACGCCGAATGTTTTACGGATTAGGCGCGTATCTGCCCTGGCTAAATCCAGCACCGTTTTGATCCCCATTGTGGCGAGTGCTTTCTCTGTACGATGGCCGACGCCCCAGACTTCCGCAACCGGCAGGATGCTCATTAATTTCTTCAGTCTGGCGCCATCGTCCAGAGCAACCACCCCGCCAGTAGCGGGCCATGTTTTTGCAGCGTGGTTACACAGCTTCGCCAGCGTCTTAGTACGGGCAATACCGACCCCGCATACCAGCGTTGTGTGTCGCCTGACTTCCTCGCGCAGTTGGCGCCCGAAAGCGTCAAGGCTCATGGCGGCCGTTATCCCTTTGCAGTCAACAAAAAGCTCGTCGATTGAATACTGTTCGACGTGGCTTGCAAGGGACTCAACTACGGCCGCGAACCGGGCCGACATGGAGGCATAAAGAGTGTAATTAGAGCTAAAAATAGCGATGTTATGACGCTCGATTATGGGTCTGACTTTGAAGTACGGATCGCCCATTTTCAGGCCCGCTTTCTTCGCCAGGTAATTACGGGCCACAATGTTGCCGTCATTGTTGGATAAAACGGCCACTGCTCGGTTTGCCAGATCTGGCCTAAATGCCTGCTCACAGCTGGCGTACATGCCATTGACATCAATCAGCGCAAACATACCGGATGCTCGATAAGGGAATGCGTAACCACTCCCCAGATTTCAACGCTCTCATTATCCGGGTCAATGTAGTACACAGGAAAATCTTTGTTCATCGGCATCAGGCAGGGTCTGGGCCTCAGCAGTAGTCGCTTCACGGTAAATTCATTATGGATGCAGGCGACTACGATTGAGCCGTGGCTGGCCGTCAGCGAGCGATCCACAACCAGTACGTCACCATCATGGATGCGGCCATCTTCCATTGACGAGCCAGAAACCCGCAGGAAGTAAGTTGCTGAAGGGTGACGAACACAATACTCATGCAGGTTTAACTCCTGCTTTTCATAGCCCTGGGCCGGGCTGGGGAACCCCGCAGAAATTCTTTGCAGATAAAAAGGGATGCTGTGTACCCGGCTGGCGCCGGAGCTTTCAAAAATATCGACCTTCATAGCGATCTTCCAAATAACTGTTTATTTATACAGTATCGCTGTTATGGTCAGGTTGGCAAGTTTTACAGGTTCTCTACTATATGTAGTGCTGCTTCAGCTGCCAACGAACGCTATATATAGTGTTTGTTGGCTTTCTGCTTTCTCAGTGTCCCCTGTAACCGGCCGCGTGGCGGCGGGCTAGCAGGAAGGGGGGTGGCCTGTCGCTCCGATCAGTCCCGCAGTTTCCGGCGATTTGCCCCCGGTGTCCGGTGGAGTCCGGCGAGGTCGCCTTCCATGCCCTGACTGGCATAAAATAGGTAAATAAATTCCGTACTTGTATTGACCTTTAAGGCATAATCACCGATAATTAAATCATCGGGAGGCAATACCGCCGCCCGAAAAATTGCCGGTATCGGCTTAAAGAGGAAGTATCATGGAAACTATCGAAATCACCGCCCGCTACATTTCTGAAAACGCCCGCATGAACTTCATGCCTGCGGCATTTCGTGGCGCTTTCTTCAGCGCAGATCACTTCATTCAGTCCTTTCTGAATCGTTACGCTAAAGACTACCAGGGAGGGTATTGGGAATACCTTCAGGCCAGCAATGGCGCGTTTTTTATGGAAGCGCCCCAACCTCTTTGGCTCTCGTTACCTAACTATTTTGAAGGTGAATGCAGCGCGCGCGAAGTAGGGATTATTGTTTGTCTGTATGCCTACAGTTACTTTTGCGGGCTGGCATATGAAGAAGGCAAAGCCGAACTGAACGAAACGATGGCTAACCGGTATCACCTGTTGCGGGAGTACGTTAATACGCTGGAGAACGAAAGCCAGAATCGTATTTATCGTGCCATTGATTAACTGATAACCAGGCGGGCAAAGCCCGCCTTATCGTGACTGTCACGCTCAGGGGAAACTATGTTAGCGACACTTCAACACCCTACCGTCTGGCAATTGCCAGATCGGTTAATGCTTTTGGAACTGTTAATGTTCGATTACCGAAATTCCGATCAGGAGCGCTACGGCCAGCAAATCTATCACCACTATCGTAAACAGGGTAATCATCGCTGGGATACTTCTGTTCATCAGGATAGCGGCGGCCAATACGCGATTATTTTCCGGCACTCCTTCAGCAAAAAACAGGCTGATGGCGTTAAGCGAACGATGATCCGCGATGAAACCGTTATACGGGCAGGTACGGCGCAGGAGCTGACAGAAGCGACATTTCCCGACTTCCAGGATAGCGATATTCTGAAGGCGTCGGATTTCTTTAAGTCGCTTATCCAGCGCAAAGCGGCAGACGTAACACAAACCGATATTTGAGGATCAGCGATGCTGAACAAAACCGAAAACAACACCAACATTAGTAGTATCAACCCCTGTTCTACAGAGAGCCTAATAGCCGTGACGGGAAATGATGGAGAGACGCATATCATTCAGCGTGAGTTAATATCCCACTCTGTTGAAGGGCATGAAGCCACAATCATTCACCTTGTAACCGGGAAGTCGATAAGGGTTTCTTTGCCATCTGAAATTCTGGCAAAAAAACTAGGCATTACCGTGTCTGAATAACGGGTTTTGTTGCTTGTTATAAGGTTTTATCTGTGTGTGGCAGAGTTCTAAAAAGGGAAACGTGAGAGATTCTGAATACGATTAGTATAACGGAAATCGTGTTGAGTGTGCTTCTTGCGGGCGCTTTGGGGCCGGTTTTATTACGTCGAAAAAAAGGTCTGCTGTTACTGTTGTTGATTCTGGTCTGCACGATACTTTTGCTTCATGGTGTCACTACGATTTACTGATGTGGTCGAAAATCTTTAAAAGCGAACCCCCGGACGTCACCCCTCCGGGGCCGTTCTGCTGTGCTGCGCATCGAGCCGCTACGCGTCTCGCCCCGCTCACGCGGGCAGCTGCCACTGACGCCTCCGGCCTGCGGCCTCCGCGCTCCGCTTGGCAACCCCTTCCCCTGCTGCCGCTCATTTCCCTTTCAGCCTCCTATCATGATTCGTCTCCTGCATTATCCGTGGATTGTGCAGCTCAGTGGGGCGCTGGCCGTGACGGTGCGGTGTCCCCCGTAACCGGCCGCGCGGCGGCCGCTAACTCGCAGTACGGCGCCGCGACCCGCAGGCGGCCGCCGTACCCGCGCGCAGGCGCGCGGCGCCCACTGCGCACCCCCGTGGGGGACGTGCGGCAGCTGCGTGGCGGCGGGCTGGGTTATGGCTTAGCAGGGAGGGGGGTTGGCCTGTTGCTCCGGTCAGTCCCGCAGTTTCCGGCGATTTTCGGCCGGTGTCCGGTGGAGTCCGGCGCGGTCGCCTTCCATGCCCTGACGGGCATAAAAACAGGTAAATAAATTCCGTACTTGTATTGACTTTTAAGGCGTAATCACCGATAATTAAATCATCGGGAGGCAATACCGCCACCCGAAAAATTGCCGGTATCGGCGCTTTAAGGAGTACACCATGACTGATATTACGACCCCTTCTGTTTATGTTGGCACTTACCATAAATACAACTGCGGAAGCATTGCGGGAGCCTGGCTCGATCTGACCGATTTTGATAGCTCAGAGGAGTTTTACGAGCGCTGCCGCGAGTTACACGCAAATGAGGCTGATCCAGAATTTATGTTCCAGGATTGGGAGGGTATTCCGTCTGATATGGCGTCAGAGTGCCATATCAACTGGGATTTTATTAACGGCTTTAAACAAGCCCGCGAGGAAGGAAACGAAGCGGCGTTTGTGGCCTTTGTTGATCTGTTTAATAGCACTGATTTCGACCTGTTTAGAGATGCCTATATGGGCGAAGCTAAGGACGAAGAAACTTTTGCAGAGGAATACCTGAATGATAGCGGTCTACTGAATGAAATTCCTGAATCCGTAGCCCGATATTTTGACATCGTAGCCTATGCGCGGGATCTGTTTATTGGGGATTTCAGTTTACATGACGGACACGTATTTAACATGACTTGCTGAAACCTAGTCCCCCGCCACGCGGGGGATATTAAACACCGCTCTAATTAATCGCCGGTATCGGCAAACAGCCATCTGGGCGGCTGCGCCGCCCCTTTGCTGCTGCTTGCCGGTGATCTCTACAGCTCATGTTCTGCCATTGCGCTAAATCCTGATGCCACACCGGGCGTTACCCCTTCGGGGTCGCTCTGCTGTGCTGTGCATCGAGCCGGTTCCCGTCTCGCCCCGCTTACGCGGGCAGCGGCCGCTAACGCCTCCGGCCTTCGGCCTCCGCGCTCCGCTTGGCAGGCCACACCCTGCGCCGGACTCGCCCGGCCGCAAGCGGCCGCCCCGCCCCTTCGGGGTGCCAACGCCCTTCAGGCGTCGGCATCCTTTGCCAGTGCGCTATTGTGTTATCCGTGGATTGTGCAGCTCAGTGGGGCGCTGGCCGTGACGGTGCGGTGTCCCCCGTAACCGGCCGCGCGGCGGCCGCTAACTCGCAGTACGGCGCCGCGACCCGCAGGCGGGCCGCCGTACCCGCGCGCAGGCGCGCGGCGCCCACTGCGCACCCCCGTGGGGGACGTGCGGCAGCTACGTGACGGCGGGCTGGGTTATGGCTTAGCAGGGAGGGGGATTGGCCTGTTGCTCCGGTCAGTCCCGCAGTTTCCGGCGATTTGCGGCCGGTGTCCGGTGGAGTCCGGCGCGGTCGCCTTCCATGCCCTGACGGGCATAAAAACAGGTAAATAAATTCCGTACTTGTATTGACTTTTAAGGCATAATCACCGATAATTAAATCATCGGGAGGCAATACCGCCACCCGAAAAATTGCCGGTATCGGATCACTAAGGAGTAAGCATGACCACTGTTACCACCCCTTCCCAGCTGAAAAAAGAAGTCGAATCTCAGAAAGAATTATTGCTGCGCGCCTGCCTCGAAGCGTTCAACCAGCTGCCTAATCAGCGCCTGCAAGGCGCTTTCACATCGACGTATGCACTGGCGGCAAAATTAGACCAGCTGCTGCAACAAACTAAATAGCACTGACGACCCGGCCAAGCCGGGTCTTTAACAGAAAGATCGAGGACAAACGACATGACCACACAAACCCTTGAGCAGACTCTTGAAGATTTTCGTCGCCAGTGTGAGAGTTTTGCGCGCAAACAGCAGCCCCGCTGCGGCCTAATTTATGAACTGTATCAGCGCCGCCTGAGCGCGGATATTGACGGCTATCTTGCTGGCGTTCCGGCCGAGTATCGGGAAGAACTGATCGCGGTAGCGCGGCGTGAATTTGACTATCTGACCCAAGACGAGATCGCGGAAGAAATCCGGCAGGATCGGGAAAACGATTATTGCAGCCACGGTATTGAGCGTAATTGTTGCCCGCTGGGCTGCGGAGATCTAGACGATTACTGAGCCGCCGAAAGAAAAAAACCCGGATTGACCGGGCTTTTTTCTTTCCGCTGCGCGGCCGTTTCAGTTATTACTCCGCGCTGCTTTTGGCTATTTCTGTATAGCACAATACACTACACATTAAGCTCGTTTGCTTCGACGGCTAGCCAGCAGTTAAAGGTTTCGCTCTGCCGTTCGCCGCCGCAACCTCCCTCCGCTTTCAGCTTTCCGCAAGCCTGGCATTTCCCCAGCTGCGCCTTTTGCTCCTGCCACTGTTGCCAGTTTCGGATCAGCAGCAGTTGGAAAAACTCATTCGTTGAATAGGCTGTTCGTCCTGGACGGCGAACCCGGCAAAGCTCCTGTAACATTGCTTCTTCCTGTTTTGTTAGCGTGACTGTCACGCTAGCGCCTTCCTCTTTGAGTCGCGCGCGGCGCCGGGCCTGGCGAATACGGGCTTGTTCACGCTGTCGGTCATTCATATTTTTCCTCCACGTGACTGTCACGTTGAATTAAACTGGGCATTACCCCTGCGGGGCCGTTCTGCCGTGCTGCGCATCGAGCCGCTACGCGTCTCGCCCCTTCGGGCGGCGGCCACTAATGCCTCCGGCCTGCGGCCTCCGCGCTTCGCTTGAAAAAAAACCGGGACATGCCCGGTTTACATTATCTCAGTAGAATTATGGCTATCGCGGCACCCACGGCGGCGCCCACAATAGTGCAGCCAGCTGTAATAAAAAGGATCTGACGGGTTAACGTCTCAGCTCTGGACGCCTGCGCGCGGCGGAACTTCGTCAGAAATTCCTCACGCGCCTTAGCATCATCACTAATTGCCAGGCTAATTGAACGCTGGTTTTCTACTAAAGTCCGTTTAAGAGAGTCTGCCGTCTCTCCTAAACTTTCGGTGTCTTTTGCCAGCTTTTCCGAAAGCGCAGAAAGTATCTCAGTCATTTCTTTCTGACTTGCGGTGATTTCCTTCGCGTCACCTAAAAACCAATCCATCAGAACTTCAAATTTATCTGGCTGCTTTTCCATTTTATTCTCCCATTAAAGCCGCATATGCTTTATCGAGATTAGCTTTAACAGGAATTGCCTGTTTCATGTAGGTATAACGGCGGGCCAGTTTTTTGCGCTCGTCAGCATCCGTTGTTTGTTTAGCGCGGGCTTTAAATTCTTCTGGATCTTCAGCGGTCAATGCTTCGAATGAGATACGGTGATACGCGAGATATTCGAAAACTTCACTGTTATAAATAACAGATTTCTTGCTGATTTTGCCAATTTTCGTTCGTTTGACAAATTCAAATACCGGCGCCAGTACATCCTCTACTTCACTATCTGGACTAATGCGGTTTGGAACAAAGATGATTTTATCGCTGCTTACACCTGCCTTACTTAACGTATGTGCTGTTTTCATGCTTTCATCAATGGCCTTATTATCAGGCGTAACCGGGATTACATACTTATCAAATTCATTCGCGCCACTGTCAAAGCGGGACATTGCCATCAGGAACGCTTCTACGTTTGACGCACCAATATCAATAATCCCGGCATCTTCAAAAACAATATCTTCAATCAACCGTGAAAAGTCATCACCTTTAAAAATGGAAACATTCTCAATCCCCAGATCGGAAGCAGACTGGTTGATAGTTTCAACCGCATAGAATTTTGCTCCAGTCAGACGCGGGGCTAACAGGTAGGATGAAATTAAGGTTTTACCAACGCTGCCACTGTAATTAATTACCGCTACTTTCATAAATCACCTCAGAATTTTTTGTTGAACATCTTAGGGTCGAAATCTTCACTGATTTTATTGAAGAACTCTTTATCAATAATGCCGGGACTTTCTTTTTTTTCACTTCCTTGCGGTTCAGGCTCAGGCGGCGTTTGTGTATTGTGCAATACACTTTCCTCTGCACCTTTCTCGCTACCTCCATTTTGTGTATTGTGCAATACACTATCTTCATTGTTCGGCATCCTTCCATGTGTATTGTGCATTCCATTTTTCCGGATTTGCCGCGCTCTATATAGGGACGTATCAAAGCTACGAACGTTCACACCTTCCAGGCCGAAGCGTTCAGAAACTGCTTTATAAATTTCCGCCCTGGAAACTCCCAGTGACATCATTTCTTCTATTTCCGGCAACATCAACTGAAGTGCCGCCCTGATACTTTTGGGCTTCATAGTACCCTCATTTAGAATGATGTAATTTTGATGTATTTCTGATGTATTTATGATGTATTTTTGATGTACTTTTGTTGTACTGGCTACCTCATGACCAGATAATGATGTAATTCTGTTGTACTGTCAACCTTCAAGTGATGTACTTTTGATGTAATTTTGATGTACTTTTGTTGTAATAGTGTTGTACTGGTATTCATGCAAGCATGAATACGGAATATTGAACGCTTTTTAGTCAGTTAGTCCTTAACCTACGTAGATCGCTCCTACCAAAAAAGATGATTTTTTATCCCTTAACCTGCTATACACCTAACGCAGCGCGATAAATCACGCTATCACACTGATTTAAAAAATAAAAAAATAAATAGCGTCAATATTCGGTAATAATTAGGTATTAAAAACACCTAATAACTCATTGTTTTATAATGAGTTTGCTTTATTACTTTGGTAATACTAAGATTTCAGCTTGTTAGATCCCAATCTTTTGTTTAAGAAATGCACAATGTGAGGACTGAATGCCAATAATAACCGCAAAAGTATCAGATGAACTTTTGGCCTATATAGACCTGGTTTCAGGAGGTAATCGGTCAGATTATCTGCGGCGCTGCCTTGAAGCTGGCCCAGGTGATCGGGAGTCCGGGTTGAAAATAGTTGCCGACCGGCTGAGCGACGTAAATCGCAAACTGGATTATCTTTTTGACCGTGCTTCAGATGCGGATTTTGGCCCACTGCGCGATGAGCTGAAGGCAATAACCGAAACGCTATCTGGCGTAAAATTCCCACCGGCAGGACAGATGATGTTGCATGAATCACTCGCTATTGAAACGCTAATCCTCCTGCGCTCGATAGCAGAACCGGGCAAAACCAAAGCGGCAAAAGCAGAGGTTGAACGTAACGGCTACAAAGTCTGGGAACCAAAAAAGGAGCGCTGAAATGGACGATAGAGAAAGAGGCTTAGCATTTTTATTTGCAATTACTTTGCCTCCAGTGATGGTATGGTTTCTAGTTGCAAAATTTACCTACGGTATTGATCCATCCACGGCTAAATACCTGATTCCGTATCTGGTTAAGAATACTTTTTCGCTATGGCCTTTATGGTCAGCTTTAATTGCAGGCTGGTTTATTGGTGTTGGCGGTCTGATCGCTTTTATCATTTATGATAAATCACGCGTGTTTAAAGGCGAAAGATTCAAAAAGATTTATCGTGGTACAGAGCTTGTTCGCGCCAGAACACTCGCTGATAAAACACGCGAAAGAGGTGTCAACCAGTTAACCGTGGCTAATATCCCCATACCTACATACGCTGAGAACTTGCATTTTTCGATTGCCGGTACAACCGGTACTGGTAAAACCACAATTTTCAATGAACTGTTATTTAAGAGCATCATTAGAGGCGGCAAAAATATTGCTTTAGATCCAAATGGGGGGTTCTTAAAGAATTTCTATCGTCCCGGCGATGTTATTTTAAACGCCTATGATAAACGCACTGAAGGCTGGGTGTTTTTCAATGAAATTCGCCGTTCATATGATTACGAGCGCTTAGTGAACTCTATTGTTCAGGAAAGCCCTGATATGGCTACTGAAGAATGGTTCGGCTATGGCCGTCTTATTTTTAGTGAAGTTTCGAAAAAACTTCACAGCCTATACAGCACAGTAACTATGGAAGAAGTTATTCACTGGGCCTGTAACGTTGACCAGAAAAAATTAAAAGAATTTTTAATGGGGACGCCTGCCGAAGCTATTTTTTCCGGGTCTGAAAAAGCAGTTGGAAGCGCGCGATTTGTTCTCAGTAAGAATCTTGCCCCACATTTGAAAATGCCGGAAGGTAATTTTTCCCTGCGTGACTGGCTTGATGATGGAAAGCCGGGAACCCTGTTTATCACCTGGCAGGAAGAAATGAAAAGGTCACTTAATCCGCTAATTTCCTGCTGGCTGGATTCGATTTTTTCTATCGTGCTGGGTATGGGTGAAAAAGAAAGCCGCATTAATGTATTTATTGACGAGCTGGAATCACTCCAGTTTCTGCCAAACCTCAACGATGCACTGACCAAAGGGCGTAAAAGCGGTCTGTGTGTTTATGCTGGCTATCAAACCTATTCTCAGCTGGTTAAGGTTTATGGTCGGGATATGGCTCAGACCATTCTGGCTAACATGCGTTCTAACATCGTGCTGGGCGGCAGCCGTCTCGGTGATGAAACGTTGGATCAAATGTCGCGCTCACTCGGTGAGATAGAAGGCGAAGTTGAGCGTAAAGAATCCGATCCTCAGAAGCCCTGGATTGTCCGTAAACGCCGCGACGTTAAAGTTGTTCGTGCCGTAACGCCTACCGAAATATCAATGTTGCCAAACCTCACCGGCTATCTGGCGTTGCCTGGTGATATGCCCGTCGCTAAGTTCAAGGCTAAACACGTTAAATACCATCGCAAAAACCCTGTTCCTGGCATTGAACTGAGGGAGATCTGATGCTTGATATAACCACGATTACCCGCCAGAACGTCACTAGCGTTGTGGGCTACTACTCTGATGCAAAGGATGATTACTACAGTAAGGATTCATCATTCACGTCCTGGCAGGGAACCGGAGCTGAAGCCCTCGGCTTGTCCGGGGACGTTGAATCAGCCCGGTTTAAAGAGCTGCTTGTCGGTGAGATAGATACCTTCACGCATATGCAGCGACACGTGGGTGATGCCAAAAAAGAGCGTCTGGGCTACGACCTGACGTTTTCAGCGCCTAAAGGGGTATCCATGCAGGCGCTGATACACGGCGATAAAACCATTATCGAGGCTCATGAAAAAGCTGTTGCCGCTGCTGTGCGTGAAGCTGAAAAACTCGCGCAGGCCCGGACGACTCGCCAGGGGAAATCAGTAACCCAGAATACCAATAACCTTGTCGTCGCTACTTTCCGCCACGAAACGTCCAGGGCGCTAGATCCTGATTTGCACACACACGCTTTTGTCATGAACATGACCCAGCGCGAGGACGGCCAGTGGCGCGCGCTCAAAAATGATGAGCTGATGCGTAACAAAATGCACCTGGGCGATGTTTACAAACAGGAGCTGGCGTTGGAGTTGACCAAAGCCGGTTATGAGCTGCGTTACAACAGCAAAAATAACACGTTCGATATGGCCCATTTTTCAGATGAACAGATTCGCGCTTTTTCCCGCCGGTCGGAGCAAATTGAAAAGGGACTCGCTGCAATGGGTCTGACGCGGGAAACCGCCGATGCTCAGACGAAAAGCCGCGTCTCGATGGCTACGCGTGAAAAGAAAACAGAGCATTCCCGTGAAGAAATTCACCAGGAATGGGCCAGCCGCGCCAAAACGCTCGGCATTGATTTTGATAACCGTGAATGGCAGGGACACGGTAAACCTCTGGAGGCTGATATAGCGCGCAACATGGCCCCGGATTTTACCAGCCCGGAGGTTAAAGCTGACCGGGCTATCCAGTTTGCAGTTAAGTCGCTGTCAGAGCGCGATGCCAGCTTTGAACGCCAGAAGCTGATTCAAATCGCTAATAAGCAGGTGCTGGGCCATGCCACAATAGCCGATGTTGAAAAAGCGTACCTGAAGGCGGTACAGAAGGGCGCCATCATCGAGGGCGAAGCCCGGTATCAATCAACTCTGAAGGTCGGTGCTTCAGTTATGGCCGAAACTCTGACGCGCAAAGAGTGGATCGACTCGCTGACGAATAGCGGGATGCGTGCGGATAAAGCCCGTTTTGCGGTAGATGATGGTATTAAAAACGGCAGGCTTAAAAAGACCAGCCACCGCGTCACTACCGTGGAGGGTATTCGCCTTGAGCGTTCCATTCTGACTATCGAATCACGCGGCCGGGGGCAGATGCCGCGACAGCTGACCGCAGAGATTGCAGGCCAGCTGCTTGCCGGGAAAACCCTCAAGAAGGAGCAGATGCGCGCGGTTACAGAAATTGTGACGAGCAAAGATCGGTTTGTGGCCGCACATGGTTACGCCGGTACCGGTAAAAGCTATATGACGATGGCCGCTAAAGAGCTGCTGGAGTCACAAGGGCTGAAGGTCACGGCGCTGGCCCCCTATGGGACACAGAAAAAAGCGCTTGAAGATGATGGATTACCGGCCCGCACCGTTGCCGCTTTCCTCAAAGCGAAGGATAAAAAGCTGGATGAAAAATCAGTCGTATTCATTGATGAAGCCGGGGTTATACCCGCCCGACAGATGAAACAGCTGATGGAGGTAATCGAGAAGCATAACGCTCGCGCGGTATTCCTGGGGGATACGTCACAGACGAAAGCGGTAGAAGCCGGTAAGCCTTTTGAGCAGCTGATTAAAGCAGGTATGCAGACCAGCTACATGAAAGACATTCAGCGACAGAAGAATGAAGTTTTGCTTGAGGCGGTTAAGTATGCCGCTGAAGGTAATGCCGCGCGCGCCCTGAAAAATATCACCGGCGTGAACGAACTGAAGGAAGAAGCGCCCCGACTCGCTCAACTTGCCGATCGCTACCTGTCTCTGTCCTCAGAACAACAGGATGCCACCCTGATAATCTCTGGTACGAACGCCTCACGCAAAACCCTCAATGACTACATCCGGGGCAATCTGGGGCTTGCCGGAACCGGCGAAACGTTCACGCTACTTGACCGCGTGGATTCGACACAGGCGGAACGCCGCGACAGCCGTTATTTCAGTAAAGGGCAAATCATTATCCCCGAACAGGATTACAAAAATGGTATGAAGCGGGGCGAGTCTTACCAGGTTCTTGATACCGGGCCGGGCAACAAATTGACGGTTGAAAGCATCAGCGGTGAGCAGATCGCTTTCAGCCCGCGTACACACACCAAGCTGTCTGTATACCAGGCAGTCAGCGCCGAACTGGCGCCGGGCGATAAGGTTATGGTAACGCGTAACGATAAAACGCTGGACGTTGCCAACGGCGACCGCTTCACGGTGAAAACCGTGGAGGGTGAAAAACTGACGCTTGAGGACAAAAAAGGGCGCACGGTTGAGCTGGATAAAAAACAGGCTTCTTATCTTTCCTATGCTTATGCAACCACCGTCCACAAATCCCAGGGGCTTACCTGTGATCGCGTGTTGTTCAACATAGATACCAAATCGCTTACCACTTCTAAGGACGTTTTTTATGTTGGTATTTCGCGTGCGCGTCATGAGGTGGAAATTTTTACCGACGATAAAAAATCTTTGGCATCGAGCGTGAGCCGCGACAGCCCGAAAACCACGGCCGCAGAAATTGACCGTTTCTTTGGGCTTGAGGCCAGGTTTAAGGATATTGGCCGCGATACCAGTTTAGAAACCCGATCAGCTGAAAAAGGTCTGCCAGAAGCCACGGGGGAAAGCATGGCGTTTAACCAGAAACCCGATGAACATAACATGACAACCGGCACTGATTATCAGCCGGTGAGCAACGCAGAGGACGCCTTTCATCTTAAGCAGAACCCTATGGATGATTCCGTTGGCCTGCGGCGTCATGAAGCACAGCAAAATGATGCAGAGCTGGCCCATGATTATGCTGCTGCCGACGATCAGCAGTGGAGCGCGCAGGAGTATGCCGATTACGAGCATTATGCCGAAGCATCCGACTACGACTTTGACAGCAGCATTTACGACGATTACGCCATGCCGCAGACGTCTCAGGCGGAACAGAGCCATACCGGAAAAGAACACACCCATGAGCATGAGCATGAAGAAGGGGGCCATGAAATCTGATGGAGCAGATCGACAAGCGCAAGCAGGATAAACTGAAGTTCGACCGGGTAATTAATCTGGCGCACAGACTGCCGCAACCGGCGATCCATGACTTACTACGCGCGCTGATACTGCCAATTCAGGCCGATTACTTGCTGGCCGTTGGCACGGAGGGCCAGGACGCGCGCCCGGACATGAACGAGCGCGAGTTCTTCTTCACAAAAATCATCTGGGCGATGGATTACACGCACATGAAATCACTCAGGCTTGCAGCTGAAGATTTTCCCCTGGCGCTTGCGACGGCCAAGATCCTGCCGTGGCCGTGGGGTGAATCAAGCTACCGGAGTGCTTTAGCCGATATAGGCAGCGCTAAGGGCAATCCGTGGGTACAGGATATTAACCACCGCGTTACTTTGTGGTTGCCCTGGCGGATAGGCTTTGTACGAGGAGGGAATCATTCTATTGCCAGCGGCGTTCTGGCCGGTGAGGGTGAGGTAATACCCGATACGGTTTATGATATGCGGTATTTGCTCGATATTGTCAGCACTGACGGGTATTACTGGTACATGAGCGGGAAGATCTGCGAGAGAGTCAGTGACTACCGTACAGCCGCCTTTTTTGAAATAGGCCGCCTGCTTACACTGTGATTCCTTCAAAATATCTCAACGAAATTTCCCGACACCTGTTTAAGCTATCTTGCTGATATTTCTGTTTTTCGATTTTTGCCGGCGCGATGCCGGCGACGTTGGCCAGCTGCCCCGGGCGCGATACTGAGATCAGTTTCTTTGAACAAAAAAAACCGCCTTTTGGCGGTCAGTATTCAGTAGCTGGAACGGTAGTCTCTTCCCTGATTCCAGCGGTCTTGCCAGTGTTCGAGGAATGATTCAGCGAGCTTAGGCATGTTCCAGATCACCACCGCATTCTCCGAGTTTTTCGTTTCGGCCGCTTTGGTGAAATTAAAGCTGCCAGTTTCAACGGTCACATTATCCACGATGATCACCTTGTCATGCTGGATAGGGAAATTACTGTCAGTACGCAAAGGGATGCCGCTGTTCGCTATGTAGTTCATGGCCGCAATGCTGGCGCGCCCCGTATTGCCCCTTTCATCAATTAGGGGAGCCCGCAGAATTCGGAAAAAATCGTACGCTAAGGTTTTCCGGGCATCCGTAAGGGCCGAAACTTCCCGTCTTCCAGTCTGCGGCTCTGCCGCCAGACGTAATCGCCGGTTAGGTTGATGTGCTCCCAGCCCAGCGGCGACAGGAATTGCAGCAGCTCGCCGTCCACCGGCTTGCCGGCCTCGACCAACCCCTGGGTGGCGCGTTCCAGGTACACCGTGTTCCACAGCACGATAGCCGCCGTCACCAGGTTGAGGCCGCTGGCCCGGTAGCGCTGCTGCTCGAAGCTCCGATCCCTGATTTCCCCAAGGCGGTTGAAGAACACCGCCCTGGCCAGCGAGTTGCGCGCCTCACCTTTGTTCAGGCCGGCATGCACGCGGCGGCGCAGTTCAACACTTTGCAGCCAGTCCAGGATGAACAGCGTGCGCTCGATCCGGCCCAGCTCGCGCAGGGCCACGGCCAGTCCGTTCTGGCGCGGGTAGCTGCCGAGCTTGCGCAGCATCAGCGAGGCGGTGACGGTGCCCTGCTTGATCGAGCTGGCCAGGCGCAGGATGTCGTCCCAGTGGGCACGCACGTGCTTGATGTTCAGGGTGCCGCCGATCAGCGGGCGCAACGTCGGGTAGGCTTGCACGCCCTGCGGCACGTACAGCTTGGTTTCGCCGAGGTCGCGGATGCGCGGCGCGAAGCGGAAGCCTAGCAGGTGCATCAGGGCAAAGACGTGATCGGTGAAGCCGGCCGTGTCGGTGTAGTGCTCCTCGATCCGCAGGTCGGACTCGTGGTACAGCAGGCCGTCGAGCACATAGGTGGAATCGCGGACGCCGACATTCACCACGCGGGTGCTGAACGGCGCGTACTGGTCGGAGATATGGGTATAGAACAGCCGTCCCGGCTCGCTACCGTACTTCGGGTTGACGTGCCCGGTGCTCTCGCCCCGGCCACCCGCGCGGAAGCGCTGGCCATCGGAGGATGAGGTCGTGCCGTCGCCCCAGTGGGCGGCAAAGGCGTGGCGATACTGGTGGTTGACCAGCTCGGCCAAGGCCGCCGAATAGGTTTCGTCGCGGATGTGCCAGGCTTGCAGCCAGGACAGCTTGGCGTAGGTCAGGCCGGGGCTCGACTCGGCCATCTTGGTCAGCCCGAGGTTGATCGCATCACCGAGGATTGCGGACAGCAGCAACGTCCTGTCTTTGGCCTCGGCCCCGTCCTTCAAGTGGGTGAAGTGGCGGCTGAAGCCCGTCCAGTCGTCCACGTCCATCAGCAGTTCGGTGATCTTGATGCGCGGCAGTAACTGGCTGGTTTGGTCGATCAGCGCCTGCGCCCGATCCGGCACCGCCGCATCCAGCGGGGTGATTTTCAGCCCTGACTCGGTGAGGATGGCATCGGGCAGCTCGTTGTCCTTGGCCAGGCGGGTGACGGTGGCCAACTGCTCGTCCAGCAGCTGCAAACGCTCTTCCAGGTACTGGTCGCTGTTCGGGTTGATCGCCAGGGGCAGGGCCTGCTCGCGCTTGAGTGCGGCGAACTTCTCGGCCGGCAGCAGGTAGTCGTCGAAGTCGCGGAACTGCCGCGAGCCCTTGACCCAGATGTCGCCGGAGCGCAGGGCGTTCTTCAGCTCGGACAGGGCGCAGATTTCGTAGAATTTCCGGTCGAGGCCTTCCGGGGTGATCACCAGCGGCTTCCAGCGCGGCTTGATGAAGGCCGTGGGTGCATCGGCCGGCACCTTGCGCAGGTTGTCGGCGTTCATCTCACGCAGGGTCTGCACGGCTGCCAGCACGCCTTGCGCGGCCGGCCCGTGCTGTTCCCCAACTTTTCGCTCGGCGAAGAGTATGAACATGCGCCGCCGGCGACGAATCGCCAAATCTCACCGTATCTCCCGAGCGGACGATTTCGCACCGGTCTGCCCGTCGAAGGGCTTGCGATCGAACGGGGCGACCTTTTCTATGCATGTCCGCGAGCCAGCGTCTTTTATGGCACGGCGCTCGACGCCGACCTTCGGACGCGCGGCGTAAGCACGCTTGTCATGGCCGGGATAAGCACCACCGGCGTTGTTCTTTCAAGCGTCGCCTGGGCTAGTGATGCGGACTACGACGTGCGTTTGGTCCAGGACTGCTGCTACGACCCGGATCGGGATGCCCACGAAGCTCTGTTGCGTTCCGGGTTCGGCGGACGTGTACAGGTCGTGTAATTTTCGGGCCTCGCATGATCGCGGCCATAGCCGCAGGTGGATTGGTGCGAGGCAGGGCCAGTCCAAGTCAGGGTGCGGTCATCGCGGCGCCTGCAACTCTCAAAAACCCATCGCCGTAGCGGAGGTCTTGTAATCGCATGTCATTACGCACGCCCGATTTATTGTTCACAGCGATAGCACCTGCCATTTGGGGCAGCACCTACATTGTCACCACCCAATACCTGCCGAACTTCTCACCGATGACGGTCGCGATGCTGCGGGCGTTGCCGGCGGGTTTATTGCTCGTGATGATCGTCCGACAGATTCCAACGGGAATCTGGTGGATGCGCATCTTCATCCTCGGCGCACTTAATATTTCGCTATTCTGGAGCTTGTTGTTTATTTCGGTCTACCGCCTGCCGGGCGGGGTCGCGGCGACGGTAGGCGCTGTGCAGCCGCTGATGGTCGTGTTCATCTCTGCCGCTCTGCTAGGTAGCCCGATACGATTGATGGCGGTCCTGGGGGCTATTTGCGGAACTGCGGGCGTGGCGCTGTTGGTGTTGACACCAAACGCAGCGCTAGATCCTGTCGGCGTCGCAGCGGGCCTGGCGGGGGCGGTTTCCATGGCGTTCGGAACCGTGCTGACCCGCAAGTGGCAACCTCCCGTGCCTCTGCTCACCTTTACCGCCTGGCAACTGGCGGCCGGAGGACTTCTGCTCGTTCCAGTAGCTTTAGTGTTTGATCCGCCAATCCCGATGCCTACAGGAACCAATGTTCTCGGCCTGGCGTGGCTCGGCCTGATCGGAGCGGGTTTAACCTACTTCCTTTGGTTCCGGGGGATCTCGCGACTCGAACCTACAGTTGTTTCCTTACTGGGCTTTCTCAGCCCGGGGACCGCCGTGTTGCTAGGATGGTTGTTCTTGGATCAGACGCTGAGTGCGCTTCAAATCATCGGCGTCCTGCTCGTGATCGGGAGTATCTGGCTGGGCCAACGTTCCAACCGCACTCCTAGGGCGCGTATAGCTTGCCGGAAGTCGCCTTGACCCGCATGGCATAGGCCTATCGTTTCCACGATCAGCGATCGGCTCGTTGCCCTGCGCCGCTCCAAAGCCCGCGACGCAGCGCCGGCAGGCAGAGCAAGTAGAGGGCAGCGCCTGCAATCCATGCCCACCCGTTCCACGTTGTTATAGAAGCCGCATAGATCGCCGTGAAGAGGAGGGGTCCGACGATCGAGGTCAGGCTGGTGAGCGCCGCCAGTGAGCCTTGCAGCTGCCCCTGACGTTCCTCATCCACCTGCCTGGACAACATTGCTTGCAGCGCCGGCATTCCGATGCCACCCGAAGCAAGCAGGACCATGATCGGGAACGCCATCCATCCCCGTGTCGCGAAGGCAAGCAGGATGTAGCCTGTGCCGTCGGCAATCATTCCGAGCATGAGTGCCCGCCTTTCGCCGAGCCGGGCGGCTACAGGGCCGGTGATCATTGCCTGGGCGAGTGAATGCAGAATGCCAAATGCGGCAAGCGAAATGCCGATCGTGGTCGCGTCCCAGTGAAAGCGATCCTCGCCGAAAATGACCCAAAGCGCGGCCGGCACCTGTCCGACAAGTTGCATGATGAAGAAGACCGCCATCAGGGCGGCGACGACGGTCATGCCCCGGGCCCACCGGAACGAAGCGAGCGGGTTGAGAGCCTCCCGGCGTAACGGCCGGCGTTCGCCTTTGTGCGACTCCGGCAAAAGGAAACAGCCCGTCAGGAAATTGAGGCCGTTCAAGGCTGCCGCGGCGAAGAACGGAGCGTGGGGGGAGAAACCGCCCATCAGCCCACCGAGCACAGGTCCCGCGACCATCCCGAACCCGAAACAGGCGCTCATGAAGCCGAAGTGCCGCGCGCGCTCATCGCCATCAGTGATATCGGCAATATAAGCGCCGGCTACCGCCCCAGTCGCCCCGGTGATGCCGGCCACGATCCGCCCGATATAGAGAACCCAAAGGAAAGGCGCCGTCGCCATGATGGCGTAGTCGACAGCAGCGCCGGCCAGCGAGACGAGCAAGACCGGCCGCCGCCCGAAACGATCCGACAGCGCGCCCAGCACAGGTGCGCAGGCAAATTGCATCAACGCATACAGCGCCAGCAGAATGCCATAGTGGGCGGTGACGTCGTTCGAGTGAACCAGATCGCGCAGGAGGCCCGGCAGCACCGGCATAATCAGGCCGATGCCGACAGCGTCGAGCGCGACAGTGCTCAGAATTACGATCAGGGGTCTGTTGGGTTTCACGTCTGGCCTCCGGACCAGCCTCCGCTGGTCCGATTGAACGCGCGGATTCTTTATCACTGATAAGTTGGTGGACATATTATGTTTATCAGTGATAAAGTGTCAAGCATGACAAAGTTGCAGCCGAATACAGTGATCCGTGCCGCCCTGGACCTGTTGAACGAGGTCGGCGTAGACGGTCTGACGACACGCAAACTGGCGGAACGGTTGGGGGTTCAGCAGCCGGCGCTTTACTGGCACTTCAGGAACAAGCGGGCGCTGCTCGACGCACTGGCCGAAGCCATGCTGGCGGAGAATCATACGCATTCGGTGCCGAGAGCCGACGACGACTGGCGCTCATTTCTGATCGGGAATGCCCGCAGCTTCAGGCAGGCGCTGCTCGCCTACCGCGATGGCGCGCGCATCCATGCCGGCACGCGACCGGGCGCACCGCAGATGGAAACGGCCGACGCGCAGCTTCGCTTCCTCTGCGAGGCGGGTTTTTCGGCCGGGGACGCCGTCAATGCGCTGATGACAATCAGCTACTTCACTGTTGGGGCCGTGCTTGAGGAGCAGGCCGGCGACAGCGATGCCGGCGAGCGCGGCGGCACCGTTGAACAGGCTCCGCTCTCGCCGCTGTTGCGGGCCGCGATAGACGCCTTCGACGAAGCCGGTCCGGACGCAGCGTTCGAGCAGGGACTCGCGGTGATTGTCGATGGATTGGCGAAAAGGAGGCTCGTTGTCAGGAACGTTGAAGGACCGAGAAAGGGTGACGATTGATCAGGACCGCTGCCGGAGCGCAACCCACTCACTACAGCAGAGCCATGTAGACAACATCCCCTCCCCCTTTCCACCGCGTCAGACGCCCGTAGCAGCCCGCTACGGGCTTTTTCATGCCCTGCCCTAGCGTCCAAGCCTCACGGCCGCGCTCGGCCTCTCTGGCGGCCTTCTGGCGCTCCTGCTGCGGCGTCCGCTCGTGGGCCGTGGCGCGGGTCCGCGCGCCTGGCGCTCGCGGGCTCCCCAATTACGATTTTCACATCAACTCCCCGTTTTTTGGCTGCTACCAGTGCCTTCATAATATCCGGGGCGGTAAAAGAATAAGCCATCATCCGTATCGAGGTTTTTGCGGAGTCAATGGCGCTCAGGACGAGAACGCGGGCGCTTCCTTCAGGCGAGTAGCCAACCTGAACGGATGGTTCCACCGCAAAGGCGGGCAGGGCGGCTGTCGTAAATGCTGCGGCCAGAAGCCAGGTTGCTAATTTTTTCATTACAGGCTCCCGTTCACACACTGCATTTTATATTCAGGGTCAAAATAAATTTCTTTGATTTTCCGCTTTTCCATATGCACCACAACGTCAATGGTGGAGTAGAGCATTCGCATAATATCGCTCATATCGAGCATACGGCCGATAGGGGTCGCCTTGATAAGCAGCCCAATACGGTTAAAGGCATCGCGCGCAGAGTTAGCGTGCGTTGACATAACACCGCCTGGATGGCCGGTATTAAGTGCTTTAAGATAATCCCACGCAGCATCATCCCTAAGCTCAGTCATGATGATACGGCCCGGTGTCAGACGCATACAGGCTCGCAGGGCATCAGTGGCGCTGACGCGGCCGATCTTTCCTGCATCGCCGTACATCATATAAACGGCTTCTACAACGTGATCGACCGTGACTTCGTGAACGTCCTCTAAAATAATTACACGCTCGTCTTTATGTAGCGATTTTAACAGCGCGCGCGTGAGTACCGTTTTCCCCGACCCGGTTTCACCGCAGATCACGATAGTGCGTTTCTTCTCAACGGCGGTTTGCAGGAATGCGGGCCATTTTTCGCTGCTGTGCAGCTCTTTAAGGAAAAAATCATCATCCGTTAGGCTTTGCTTGCTGCCGGTAATCTTCCGGCAGTCACTGAAAATCCCCTCGCTGGTCAGCTGCTCCAGATTTTTATCGGCCGCCAAATCCTTACGAAACGCTACGGCCGTTGTACCGTCAATCACCGCAGGGGGCAGACAGATAACGCCCCTGATCCCGCCAGGCAGGATCACGTCATTAATGGCCTGCATGGTCAGCTTGTTGCTGCTCACCAACGATTTAGCAAGGTTCCTAATAAAATCTGCCGTAATTGCCGCGTTCTGCACAACCCTGCGGCCGCTGAACGTATCACAGATAACTTCCTGAAAGCAGTTAATGCGAATTTCAAAAACAGTAGGATCTTCTAAATACTCGCGCAGTGGGCCAAGTTGATAGAAAGCTGCATCAGTCATGATTACTCCTGAAGAAAAGCGGGCGCTAAGCGCCCACTTTTTTAGTTGTCTGCGAGCGTATAAACGCCGCTGAAATCGAGGTCGCGGGCAACAAAAATGCTCACCGCATCACCCTGCTGATCGTAGAGGGTAGGGGGGATAGACATGTAAGAGCGGAGTGCTTCAGACGCCAGCTGCCCACCGCTGTTTTCTGTGCTGTTGTACTGAATGTTATTACTCTGCGTCTGGTTAACCAGCGCCGTTAAGGTGTCAGAGAACAACGAAATCATGATCGCACCACGCAGACGCTCCCACATATGGGCATCCACCTGGCCCGGAATCCCCGCGCTGCCGAGTGAGTTCGTTCCGGCACTGTCAATATTAACGATTGTCCCGTCCTGGTCATTACGGATACGCTCCCAGAGAACAAACACGCGCGCCTGGCCGTCTTTGATACCACCGGTAATCTGCCCGTCAACCCATGAGCCTTTATCAATCAGCCTAACGAGTCCATCAGCTGAGTAAACGTCCTGTGAAACCCGGCAGGAAACCTGACCCGGAACAGTGGTATCCAGCTCGGTGCCGGTACCACAGGGGATCATTTTGCCTTTCGGAACAGTCAGGCTGGGATTAGCCATGACTCCAGCGCGGCTAGCCTTCAGCCTTGCAGGAGTCAGGTTTTTAGCGAGTGCTGAACTACCTTCGCTTGTTTCGTTGTCCTGGGGCTGCGCTCCGGGACTATTGCTTGTAGCCGCCTGATTAGTCTGGGCCAGCTCGCCGCCCAGACGACGCTGCATAGCCAGTTCTTCAGGCGAAGGTTCTTTACGCTTATTAGAGGTACGCGCGCCGGTATTGCTGCTGCCCGCATCTGCATCTGCCTGTGCGGCAGCCTGCACAGCACGGGCATCAGTGGCGCTATTCTGCGCAGTTGCAGGTTTATTAACATCAGGATCGCTGTTAAAGCTGTAGTTTGGCAGTGTATTGGCCTGTTGCGCTTTACCACCGTCTTTATCAGCTTCAGCTTTAGCCGGGGCGCGAATTTTACCCATGACCGTAATCCCGATGAATACCAAAGCAAGCAGCGCCATCAGTATGACAAAGGCTTTCATACCAGGAGCCGAACGGCGGTTACTGCCATTAAATCCGCCACGCTCGCTTTCAAATTCACCGTCTCCGGTGTTTTCATCGAGTTCCTGATCTACATCGACACTTTTACGGGCCATCAGTTATCCTCCCCAATTTGAACCCTGCGCACATCCGGGGAAGCCGTACCGGTTGCTACCGCACCGGCGCCCGGCGCGAAATTATTATTACGAACGCCAACGACTTTATCGCCCAGACGAATACGCCACTCTTTAGCGACGGTTTCCACCTCGATGATGTTGCGGTTCTCACCCACAACATGAGAGTTAGGCAGCGTTTCTTTGCCACTGGCCGAGATCATGTAGACCTGCGGTAACTCCGCATTGGCCGGAAACTCAAACCGGGTAAAGCGGTAGTTATCCCAGACGTGAACCGGCTGGATGCTGCGCATTTCAGGCTGTTCGCTCATTACGTACTGATAGTTCTTCGCCCCCGCAAAAGCCGTCTGCTTCAGCTTCTGCGTAATGCGTTTTTTATCAGCCGCGCTTTTGGCTTTTTCCTGCTGCTCAAACGGATATTCATAGGTCAGCTGAAGAACGGCATGGCGCACAGCCCACGGCGTTTCAATAAAGGATTTTGATACCGTACCGTCTGCATTTTTCTTCGTTTCTTCACCGATGAAATGGAGGACGATGTTATAGGTGCGCTTATCGGTGACGATCACCAGGTTGGTATCACTCATGGCCTGTTTCGGCTTCACAAAAAAATGGTTCATTTTGTGCGCAAACGTCCAGCTTTCAGAATCGCCAAAAGCATGAGTGATATAGGTTTCGTCAGGCGCGACAACAATGTGGGTAGCCACACCGGCGACAGCGTCAATTTTGACCACATTAACAGGGTTATAAAGGGGTCTGACGCTCAGTGGAACGAAAACTCACGTTAAGCAACGTTTTCTGCCTCTGACGCCTCTTTTAATGGTCTCAGATGACCTTTGGTCACCAGTTCTGCCAGCGTGAAGGAATAATGGCCGAGCATATTGATATGTCCGTGGCAAAGCGGGGAGAGGCGTGCGATATCTTCATCATTCAGTGTTTCACCCTGCGCCCGGAGATGATCCAGAGCTGCCTGCATATAAATAGTGTTCCATAACACGACGGCGTTAGTGACCAGCCCCAGAGCTCCCAACTGATCTTCCTGACCGTCGGTATATCGTTTTCTTATCTCACCTTTTTGACCGTGACAGATGGCTCTGGCAACTGCATGACGGCTTTCTCCCCGATTAAGCTGGGTCAGAATGCGCCGGCGGTAATCTTCATCATCAATATAATTAAGCAGATACAGCGTTTTGTTGATGCGCCCCACTTCAATGATTGCCTGAGTCAGTCCGGAGGGACGTTCACTTTTCAGCAATGAACGGACCAGCACTGAGGCCTGTACTTTGCCCAGCTTCAGGGAGCCTGCGGTCCGGATCATTTCGTCCCACTGAAGGACTATTTTTCGGGGATCTGATTGCCCTCTGGCAATATCATTCAGCACGCCATAGTCGGCATCATGGTCCATTCGCCAGAAAACCGAAGCACCGGCATCAGCCAGGCGTGGAGAAAACTGGTATCCCAGCAGCCAGAAAAGGCCAAAGACAAGATCGCTGGCACCTGCCGTATCGGTCATAATTTCGGTTGGATTCAGCCCGGTCTCCTGTTCCAGAAGGCCTTCCAGCACAAAGATAGAGTCCCTCAGCGTCCCCGGTATAACGATGCCATGAAAGCCGGAATACTGATCGGACACAAAGTTGTACCAGGTGATCCCTCTGTTATTACCAAAGTATTTGCGGTTCGGTCCGGCATTGATTGTTCTGACTGGCGTAACAAAGCGCATTCCATCTGCAGATGCCACTTCTCCTCCACCCCATATCTGTGCCAGTGGCAGCGTTGCCTGAAAATCAACCAGTCTGGCATTAGCGCTGGTGATAGTTTCAGCCCGCAGATAGTTCGCTTTTGTCCAGTTCAGCCGGTGTCGGGTCAGTGCAGGAACATTTGATCTGATCAGTGGTTCCAGACCGATATTGCAGGCTTCAGCCATCAGCACGGCGCTGATGCTGACGGGCAGATCATCAACTCTGGCACTGGCTTCACTGGCATGGAAAAACTCATCAGCAAATCCGGTATGGGCGTTAATTTCGAGCAGCAACTCCGTTAAATCCACCGGAGGGAGCAGATCACTGATCATTTTGCTCAGTCGTTTCAGACTGTCCGGCTCATCAAGACTGGCGAGGGGAGAAATTGTCAACCGGGGCTTCGGGCCAGAAACATCGAGTTCGACAGCCTCATTTTCGCCAAGACGTGCAGCAACCTGTCTGTAACGACTATCAAGCTGATGGCCCAGAGATTTTATTGCTTCCTGCGGGTCTGTCGGGTGCCCCAAAGAACGATAAACCTTAATCCGATTTGCCTGCCAGTCAGCACCCTGTAGTAATCTTGCACGAGGATCTCCCCACCGGTTACTGCCGGTAACGTAGACATCCCTCCGTCTCAGACTATCCTGCAGTTTACTGAGAAAGCAGAGCGTGTATCCCCTTCGGGTGATATGTTTTTCCTTGTTAATCACCAGCCGTTTCCATGACTGACTGATGATTTCCGTTGGTGCGTCGTCAAAAAACTGCCGCCGTGAGCTGAACTCCCGGCTGAGGTAGTCACAGGCATTCAGAGTGGTAACCCCGGCAGGTGCGGATGAAAATTTAACGGTATTCAGCAGATGGGGCAGGAAACGACGAACGCGCCCGTACTGCTCCACCATTTCGTCATGAAAATTATCGTCTGAGGGCCGGGCAATTTCACGGACAAGCGTGATGATTTCAGCCAGCTTTTGCCTAGGGATGTAGCTGAACACCTCAGCACGAATCGATTCGTCCGGTGTTTCTTCTTTCAGCAAGTACGAACATGCGCTGGCGAGCGCCAATGCAGATTTATCCAGATCCTTCAGCGAGCGGAGCCGTTTTTTCTGCCCAATCTTTCTGGCGTCACGGATGATAACGGCCAGCATGGCGTCCAGAACGTCCAGTGCATCATCCAGCGCCAGCGTTTCCCATGCAAGGACAAAGGCAACCAGAACCGCCATCCTTTTCTGCGGTGACATCCTGGCAATATTGAACACCGAAGTCATACCAGCATAACGTGCGAGATTTTTCAGGCGCACAGCCGGGAGTGTACTCAGGTTTTCAGCATGCAGGCCAAAATCGTTCAGAGTTTTCCAGCGTTCAATTGCTTCATTAAACGCCGGACCACTGATGGTCACAGGGCCTTTTTTCAGTGATTCCAGTAAAGACAGGCGGCTGCAATCAGTTGGCCCCAGCAGCATCTCCAGCTGTGAACGCTGTTCGGCTGACGGTATCAGTGCCAGTTTGTTCCACAGGCGCAACGTCGCCTTTTCCCTTACCTCTGAAATCAACCGGGTCAGCGTGGTGGCTCCGGGGAGAATAATACGATGTTGCATAAGCCACCCTGTCGCCAGGTCGAAAAGCAGGCCAGGACGTTCGTTGCTTATCCAGCTCCGGGTATATAAAAGACGGGTAAGGCGAAATGTCCAGGGCCAGGCAAATTCACGATACTGATAGTGCTGACGTATCAGCGCTGCATGCTCACGGCGGGTATTTTCCCTCTGACCGTATTCTGCAAGAACGGTGATATCACGAATCCCGAGCTGTCTGGCGGTAAAATGCCGGACGCCGGAAGGAATATGATTCATGTCAGTAAGAAAAGTGCCCAGAAAACGCACACACCCGATTTGCAGGGCAATACCAAGTCGATTGTGATCACCCCGGCTTTTCCCGATAAATTCTTTATCCGCTTCATCAAGATGAAAATAACGCGCCAGCTGAAGTTCATCGGGTTCGCCAGTGAACCTGCCATAACTCTCAACCTGCTCAGTGGTCAAAAAATCAACGGGCATATCGGCCTCCCTGCCTGACGGCTTTTTTAACACAACTGCAACCGTTCGAAATATTATAAATTATCAGACATAGTAAAACGGCTTCGTTTGAGTGTCCATTAAATCGTCATTTTGGCATAATAGACACATCGTGTCTGATATTCGATTTAAGGTACATTTTTATGCGAATTTTTGGTTATGCGCGGGTCTCAACCAGCCAGCAGTCCCTCGATATTCAGATCAGAGCGCTCAAAGATGCAGGGGTAAAAGCTAACCGCATCTTTACCGACAAGGCATCCGGCAGTTCAACAGATCGGGAAGGGCTGGATTTGCTGAGGATGAAGGTGGAGGAAGGTGATGTCATTCTGGTGAAGAAGCTCGACCGTCTTGGCCGCGACACCGCCGACATGATCCAACTGATAAAAGAGTTTGATGCTCAGGGTGTAGCGGTTCGGTTTATTGACGACGGGATCAGTACCGACGGTGATATGGGGCAAATGGTGGTCACCATCCTGTCGGCTGTGGCACAGGCTGAACGCCGGAGGATCCTAGAGCGCACGAATGAGGGCCGACAGGAAGCAAAGCTGAAAGGAATCAAATTTGGCCGCAGGCGTACCGTGGACAGGAACGTCGTGCTGACGCTTCATCAGAAGGGCACTGGTGCAACGGAAATTGCTCATCAGCTCAGTATTGCCCGCTCCACGGTTTATAAAATTCTTGAAGACGAAAGGGCCTCGTGATACGCCTATTTTTATAGGTTAATGTCATGATAATAATGGTTTCTTAGACGTCAGGTGGCACTTTTCGGGGAAATGTGCGCGGAACCCCTATTTGTTTATTTTTCTAAATACATTCAAATATGTATCCGCTCATGAGACAATAACCCTGATAAATGCTTCAATAATATTGAAAAAGGAAGAGTATGAGTATTCAACATTTCCGTGTCGCCCTTATTCCCTTTTTTGCGGCATTTTGCCTTCCTGTTTTTGCTCACCCAGAAACGCTGGTGAAAGTAAAAGATGCTGAAGATCAGTTGGGTGCACGAGTGGGTTACATCGAACTGGATCTCAACAGCGGTAAGATCCTTGAGAGTTTTCGCCCCGAAGAACGTTTTCCAATGATGAGCACTTTTAAAGTTCTGCTATGTGGCGCGGTATTATCCCGTGTTGACGCCGGGCAAGAGCAACTCGGTCGCCGCATACACTATTCTCAGAATGACTTGGTTGAGTACTCACCAGTCACAGAAAAGCATCTTACGGATGGCATGACAGTAAGAGAATTATGCAGTGCTGCCATAACCATGAGTGATAACACTGCGGCCAACTTACTTCTGACAACGATCGGAGGACCGAAGGAGCTAACCGCTTTTTTGCACAACATGGGGGATCATGTAACTCGCCTTGATCGTTGGGAACCGGAGCTGAATGAAGCCATACCAAACGACGAGCGTGACACCACGATGCCTGCAGCAATGGCAACAACGTTGCGCAAACTATTAACTGGCGAACTACTTACTCTAGCTTCCCGGCAACAATTAATAGACTGGATGGAGGCGGATAAAGTTGCAGGACCACTTCTGCGCTCGGCCCTTCCGGCTGGCTGGTTTATTGCTGATAAATCTGGAGCCGGTGAGCGTGGGTCTCGCGGTATCATTGCAGCACTGGGGCCAGATGGTAAGCCCTCCCGTATCGTAGTTATCTACACGACGGGGAGTCAGGCAACTATGGATGAACGAAATAGACAGATCGCTGAGATAGGTGCCTCACTGATTAAGCATTGGTAACTGTCAGACCAAGTTTACTCATATATACTTTAGATTGATTTAAAACTTCATTTTTAATTTAAAAGGATCTAGGTGAAGATCCTTTTTGATAATCTCATGACCAAAATCCCTTAACGTGAGTTTTCGTTCCACTGAGCGTCAGACCCCATAAACAACGCTTTTAATGCGATAGTCATAAGGAGAATTGCGGCCAACCTCAAGCGCCATAACGTTAGTGGCCGCGCCTCCCAGGACTGACAAAACGACTGCTGAAAGAAGTAGTTTTTTCATGGGGCAGCCCTCAGTTAACTTCCGGGTTGACGCGATAACTCGTCACGCGGAAACCCAGCGGGTTGACATAACGCTGCTCAGCATTCATCGCCAGCGATTTATATTCATACCCCATAATGGCAATCCAGCGCTGCGGCTGATCATCAACGGGATTGCTGCGCACGCGGCGAACCGTAGTAAAGCGTATTGTTGCTACGCCGTGCGGTTTATCGAGGATCACAGAGTTAATCTTCACGCGGGTCGTTTCACTGTCGCCCAGAACCTTATCAAGACCATTGCGGCCCTTGAACTTGCTCTGGTAAGACTCTGCCACGTTCGGCGTGGACATTAAGCCAACGGCCGTATAGTCGACCTGAACTGAATAGAAGTCATAGCTCTCACGGTGAATGACATATTGTGTCAGCCAGAACTTATCAATTTCGTCACCATAAGAGGTCTGGTCGCGGGTCAGCTTGACCTGCTGTACTTCGTGAGTGGCCTCGTTGAGCGTTAGCAGATGTGCGGGGATTGGCTGGCTGTACTTATGCACTACGTAACCAACTAAAGAGAGTGCAAAAACAGTTACCACCGCTGAACCGGTGGCAACCATCCAGGCGGTACGCCGGGACTTCAGCACTTCATCCATCAGATCAACTTCAAGCCCTTTACGGCTTTCGTTGAACTCTTTAATGGCTTCACGTGTAAGCCCTGTTTTTTTATTAGCTTTCATTTGCACCACCTTGCGTATCAACCGGGATTGTTTTGTTTACTGGAACGGTGTTGCTCCAGTCCGGCTCCGGTGGCGGTTTATGCCCGCTGGAACAGGCGCTAATCAGAAGAACTCCCATAAGCAATAAGCTGCGCATTACGGCATCCATTATCGGTTGTTGAACGTACCAATTATAATAAGTCGTCGAAATTGCAATTTCAACGACTTTTGTTTTAATTTTATGCAGCCTTCTTCCCGCGACTGCCCCTTGCCTTACCACTTAAATTAGAACCACTGCTTCCTCCGCTGTTGCTGCCACTTCCTCCACCTGCCGATTGCTGGCCGCCGCCGGTATTACCGCCCCGGAACGCATTACCGCCAAACATGCCATGACTACCCATGTTGCCAAGCGCCTGCATTGAAGAACCGGTAGAACGTGCAGCATCTGCGACACCGGCACTGATACCGCTACCCCAGCTCTGGGCGACCTGCGGGATCTGAAACAGAACAAAGATAGAGATAATGGTCAGCAGCAGCGCGGCCATAGAGCCAGTGATAGATGAATAGGCCGCATCGGAGTTCATCGAGGACAGAAGGTTGTCGAACATCTGCATGATGAAACCAAACACGAGAGCCAGCACGACAACGACCAGCCCGTAGTTGATTACCGATCCAAGCCAGCGCGCGAAGATGTTTTTTGTTGGCCCCCACAGCAGGCAGAAAATGGCAATCGGGCCGAAACAAAGCGTAACGGCAA